>CAMLFJ010000137.1 GCA_946479205.1 uncultured bacterium
GCATCTGGGCGAGCTGGTCCCGGGCGGCTTCCACTACCGGTGGACCCATCCGGACCCCAGGGTCGAGCGCCTGGCCGAGGCGGTGGCCGGCGTCGTCGCGGCCGGCGCCGAGCGCAACGAAGACGCGGCCTTGACCTTCGACCGCGTGCGGGGCCTCGCGGCGGCGGCAGCCGGGGCCCCGGCCCCGGAGCCGCTGGGCCTGACGGCCAATCGGACCAGGCCGCCGCGGCTCACCGAGCCGTGGTTCTGCTGAGCGGAGCCGACCCAGGGCCAGTTGGCCCTGACGACGCTGAGCCGCCTGTAGTCATGGCGCGGATCGAGCTTGCCGACGTCCGCGCGACCCCTCAAGGCCGGGAACGAGTGGGGGCCGGGCTACCGTCCAGGCAGGACAAGGAGGCAATGCCGAACCAGCGACGATCGGCATTCACCATCCACGACCTGAGCCTGACCGTCTTCGAAGGCGAGACCCTGGTGGTGCTGGGGCCTAGCGGCTGCGGCAAGACGACGTTGCTCAAGATCATCGCCGGGCTCATCCCGCCCGACGCCGGCAAGGTGCGCTACGACGGAGTGGATATGGCGCACGTTCGGCCGGGGGATCGACGGATCGGGATGGTGTTCCAGAACTACGCCCTCTATCCGCACCTGACCTCGCGCACGAACGTGCTGTCCTACTTCCTGTTCCGCAGGAAGACGCCCGAGCTGGACGCGATGGCACAGGAGAAATATCGGAGGACAAGCGAGCTGATGGGAGTGGGGATGGCCGATCTCATGGATCGTAGACCGGGCACGCTGTCCGGCGGCGAGAAGCAACGGGTCGCCCTCGGGCGTTGCATCACCCGGGACCCTGCCGTCTTCCTGCTGGACGAGCCCTTCTCGAACCTGGATCAAGGCCTACGGGAGAAGTATCGGGTCAATCTCAAGATCTTGCTGCGCCAGTTCAACATCACCACGATCTACGTGACCCACGATCACGTCGAAGCCCTGATCCTGGCCGATCGCCTCGCCATCATGAATCGAGGACGCATCGAGCAGGTTGGGTCCTACCAGGAGATCTACGAACGACCTCGAACCGCTTTCGTGGCCAGCTTCCTGAACCGACACGTCGGCACGCCGCCCATCAGCTTCGTCGACGCCCGGTACGTGGCGCTCCCGCCGGCGCCCGGGAACGTGCAGGTGGGAATCCGTCCCGAGGACGTCGAGGTATCCGCGACGGACGGTCCGGGCCGCGTCATGGCAACCATTACCGGGACCCTGAGTCTACCGATGATGATGAATGCCACGATCCTCAGCCTCCAGGTGGGACCGCACGAGGTCTACGCTCAGACCGCCGGTCACGAGAGCCTCCGGCGCGGCGACCAGGTCTGGCTCAGCTTCAAGCAGTATCACCTCTTCGATGCGGAATCGGGCACCCGACTGGGAAGCTATCCTGACACGGGCGCCGCCTGACGACGCGGTCTAGCCTCTAGCCGCCACGCAGACGATCGAGCTCCTCCCGGATCACGCGACGGAGGCTCTCCCGCGCGGCGAATACGACGCGGCGGCCGCCGAACCATACCCCCGCGACTGCGCCCAGGACGGCAAACCCCGTCACCCCCCACTGGACCTCCTCGCGGTGGAGGTATCCCTGTTCCTTGTGCTTGATATCGCAGTCCTCGCGCACGCGCTCGACGTCCGGGAAGCCCGGGTGGATCCGATCCGCGGCGCTCATGTTTCGGTAGGCGCGGTAGTGGAGGTCACGGATGTAGAGGTCGACCCCATGGTTCCAGAGCTGCGTGAACGCGCTGTCGCCTCTTGGCGTCACGCCGGCCTGGCGGGCGGCCTCCAGGATGGTCTCCACCGGGATCAGGAAATTGAAGCCCTGGACGCTCTGCTCGCCCTGTAGCGAGGTGAACGTCGCCGCGCCGATGACCTGCCCGCGATCATCGAAGGCCGGGCCCCCGCTATTGCCCTGGATGATGGCGGCATCGGTCTGGATCACGCGCTGGCCCCCGATGTCCTCCTTGAAGCCCGAGACGCGGCCGGTCGTGATCGACGGCTCGTACTGGGTGGCGCGGCTGAGCAGCTCGTGCGAGGTCACGACCCCCGGGTACCCGATGACGAACAGCGCCTGGCCGAGGTGGAGGTCCGTGCTGTGCCGCGCGAGCCGCACGACGGGCAGCTCGCGGCTCTCGATCTTGAGGATGGCGACGTCGCGCCCGTACTGCTTCCGGGGCGCGCCGGAGGCATCGGCGGTCGTGCCGACGACGACGTAGGCGGGGGGGCTGTAGAACTTGATCTCCGCCGGGTACGCCTTGCCGTTGGACAGGCGCACCTCGAGCGTCCGCTCCACCGCGTGCCCCTGACGGTTCTCGGGGCTGGCGGCGAGCGCCCGGATCCGCTGCGTCCGCGCGGCGTTGGACAGGCCGTCCAGCTCGGCGGCGCAGGCAGACGCGACGGATCGCTCGAGCAGCTCGGCCGCGAACGCGCCCGCGGCACCCTCCTGGTAGGGCTGCACGACGTGCCCGTTCGTCACGATCCAGCCGTCCGGGTGGAGGATGGAGCCGCTCCCGACCTCATTGATCGCTCCCGGGCGAACGACCGTGCCGTCCCCCGAGCCGCAGCGCACCGTCGAGGTCGCGCTGATGCGCACAGCCACCATGACGACGGCCGGCTTGGCACGGAAGACGGCGGACTGCAGCTCCGCCTCGGTCGCGGCGTCCGATTCGACCGGGTGGCCGGCCATGAGCAGCCACGCGGCCAGACCTAGCAGCACTCCCAATGCCGTCTTTGGCATGCACTCCTCCTGGTCTTCCTGGTCGACCGTACGCCCGAGCCCCAGATTCGCAGGGATCGAGGGGAATTCGTCAACAATGTGTCAATTCGACTCCGGACCGCGGAGCCTCGTCCAACCGGCTATAATCCTGAGCGGAGGGCCCACCATGCAGATTCGCCGACCGCCGGACCTCAACCAATCGGGGCGCGCCGGCTCGACGCCGATGTCGGTGGACGAGCTGCTGGCCCGCTTCCCCGAGGTGCCCCGCGACCTGCGCGAGGAGCCTACCCTCCAGGAATACACGCGGGTGTTCGGCCCGCTCCTGCGGCTGGCCGAGAAGCCCACGCCCTGCATGGGCGATGGAGCCGATGCCCAGCACGTGTTCTACCTCAGGCTGGTGAACGACCTGGCCATCTATGGCATCGGCCTCGCCAAGCGTGATCGGACTCTGGCGCGGCTCACCGCCCTGCTCGAGCAGCACCGCAAGCAGCCGGCCACCTTCGCCTGCACTCTCGTCCCCCGGCGGGCGCCGGGGACACCCCGCGCCGGCTGCGCCTAGACCTCGTCCCGGCCAAGCGTACAAGGAGGCCCCATGCTCAGCCCAGGAGACACGGCTCCCGATTTCACGGGACGCGATCACGCCGGCAACCCCGTGAAGCTCGCGGACTTCAAGGGCAAGACGGTCGTGCTCTGGTTCTACCCCAAGGCCGACACGCCGGGCTGAACCGCGGAAGGTTGCGGGTTCCGCGACCTCAAGGCCGAGTACGACCGGAAGAACGCGGTGATCCTCGGGGTGTCGTTCGACACCCCGGCCGAGAACAAGCACTTCGCCGACAAGTTCTCCTTCAACTTTCCCCTGATCTGCGACACCGACCGGACGATCGGAACCGCCTACGGCGCCAACGCCGACCCGCAAAAGGGCGCACAGCGCGTCGGCGTGGTGATCGATCGGAACGGCAAGATCAAGGAGTGGCACGCCCGCGTGGACGCGCGCGCCTGGCCCGCCGAGGTCGTGAAAACGTTGTAACTAGATCTCCGCGAACATCTCCAGTAGATTTCCATCCGGATCACGAAAGAACAGCGTCCGATGTCCGAAGGCTTGGTCGGTGGGCGGTGAGAGCAGTTCGACGCCCCGCCGCACGAGCTCGGCGGCGCACTGATCGACTTCGAGAGCGGACACCTTGAACGCGAGCTGAAGCGAAGCGCTGCCGCTGGGGGTGGGAGCATCCGTGGCGGTTCGCCTCGGCCGGGCCAAGGTCAAGGTGTTGTCGCCGACCCGATATTCGATCCAATCCGGCGAAAGCGCTCGTCGCAGTGGAAACCCAAGGATCTCTTCGTAGAAGCGACGCATCGCGCCCATATCGCGCACGAAGATGACGGTGTAGTCGATCGCCCGAATGGCGTGAAAAGCCGAGCCCTGCTCCCTCATGGGGGACTGCCCTAGTCTTGGCCCCGCGCCTCCGGGCGCGGGGTGACGTGCCCGCACTTACCGCACGTGCGGTGCGCCTCGGCCCCGTAGAACTCCGCGTAGACCTCGGAGACCGGATCGTCGCGCCAGTCGCCCACCTGCCGGACCGCCTGATGCAGCGGCGCGTCGCACGCCGGGCAATACCAGAGAAAGCGGTCCTGCTCCCCGGCCCGCCGCTTGCGCTCGAGCACCAGCACGTAGGCGTCCGACGGAAAGCGCGGCGAGTGCGGGGTGCCGGCCGGGCAGTGCAGGATCTCCCCCTCGCGGATGACCGCGACCTTCTCGGCCCCGTCCTCCGTGCGGTAGTGCAGCTTCATGTCGCCCTTGATCATGTACATGACCTCGTCGCTCGGATCCACGTGGAACTCGCTCCGGCCCTCCCGGCCGCGGGCCACGAAGGCGATCGAGTCGTCGGTCTGCCAGAGCACGTTGATGGGCTGGGTGGCCGTCGCGATGAGGGCGGTGATCTGGTCGAGGTCCAGCGGGCGCATGGCGTTCATGGGGTGACGCCTCCTGTTCGCCGATCTTCCACCGGTCACCGCCCATGCGCAACTGTCCCGGCCCCGGCGACACCCCGGCCCTTGATAACGGGGGGCGTTCGTGAGAAAAGCAGAGGCCATATCGATGATTCCCCCTGTCCCCTTCTTCATCGCGTCCTCAGCGGAGGCCTGCTCATGAGAAGTCGCCTGACCGTCGTCCTGATCGCGCTCCTGGCCGGCACCTTTCTCCATGTCCTGGGCGCGGAGGCCCAGCAGACCACCCTCGTGGTCACCGGCTACGGCGGCCGCTGGTCGGAGGTGATGAAGAAGGCGCTCGTCGAGCCCTTCGAGAAGAAGCACAACGTGAAGGTCGAGGTCGTCACCGGCATCAGCACCGAGTGGGTGGCGAAGCTGATGGCCTCGGGGCCCGACAACCCGCCGTTCGACGTGCTCTTCGGCAACGAGCCCGCCTTCCCGATCCCGCGCGAGCGCGGCTTCTTCGACAAGCGCAACGACACGCTGGCCCCCAACATCAAGAACCTCTACCCGAAGGCGCTGATCGGCGAGACCAGCCTCGCCATGTTCTGGGGGCGCATCGGGCTCGCCTACCGCACCGACTCCGGGATCAAGAAGCCGGTCTCCTGGAAGGACTTCTGGGACGACGCCTACGCGGGCAAGCGCTCCACCTACGTGATCGGCAACACGCTCGGCATCAACTTCCTGTTCGTGATCTCGAAGATCTTCGGCAAGGACTACTTCGACATCGACGCCGGGGTGGCCGCCATCAAGAAGGCCCAGCCCAAGCTGGTGGACTTCTCCGGCACCATGGAGAAGCAGCTCGAGCAGAAGGAGGCGGTGCTCGCGGTGATGCACGACGCGGGAAGCAACGATCTGAAGAACCGCGGGATCCCGGTGGAGTGGGTGGCCCCGGTCGAGGGCACGCCCATCCTCGACCAGGTGGTACAGGTGACCCGGGGCTCCAAGAACAAGGAGCTGGCGTGGAAGCTCATCGACGCCTATCTCTCGCCCGAGGTGCAGACCGCCTTCGCGACCGAGCTCTTCTGGAGCCCGACCAACAAGACGGTCAAGCTGCCCGCGGACGTGGCGAAGAAGGTCATCGGCCCCGGCGACGTGGACAAGCTGGTGCTGTTCGACTGGGCCCAGGTGGCCAAGCAGCGGCCGCTGTGGACCGAGAAGTGGAACCGGGAGATGCGTTGACCGACGCCGCACGCGGCGCCGGCACCGTCGCCCTGACCGCCCTCGTCAAGCGCTACGGCACCACCCTGGCGCTCGACGGGATCTCGCTGGCCATCGTGCCGGGCGAGTTCTTCACGCTGCTCGGCCCCTCCGGGTGCGGCAAGACCACCACGCTGCGCTCGGTGGCCGGCTTCGTGACGCCCGACGCGGGGGCCGTCGCGATCAACGGGAATGACGTGACCGGGGTGCCCCCGCACCGGCGCCGCGTGGGCATGGTGTTCCAGCACTACGCGCTCTTCCCGCACCGTACCGTCGCGCAGAACGTGGGCTTCGGCCTGCGCATGCAGCGGGTGGACAAGGGCGCGATCGGACGCCGGGTGGCCGAGGCGCTCGCGCTGGTGCAGCTCCCCGGCCACGGCGCGCGCTACCCGAGCCAGCTCTCGGGGGGCGAGCAGCAGCGGGTGGCGCTGGCGCGCGCCCTCGTCACGCGACCCTCGGTGCTGCTGCTGGACGAGCCGCTGGGCGCCCTGGACAAGAAGCTGCGCGACCACATGAAGATCGAGCTCAAGCGGCTGCAGCGGGAAGTCGGCATCACCACGATCTACGTGACCCACGACCAGGAGGAAGCGCTCACCATGTCCGATCGCATCGCGGTGATGCACCGCGGGCGCGTCGAGCAGGTGGCCCCGCCGCGCGGGCTCTACGAGACGCCCGCGACCGCGTTCGTGGCCGGCTTCATCGGCAATATCAATCTCCTGTCCGGCCGCGCCGCCGGCGCGAACGCGGTGGCCTGCGGCGGCGCGACGCTCGCGGCCACCGGCACCGCGCCGGCCGGCGCCACCGTGGCGGTCGCCCTGCGCCCGGAGCGGATCCGGCTCGATCCCGCCGCCGCGCTCGACACCGTGCTCCCGATGACGGTGGCCCACGTGGTCTACCAGGGCGAGACGGTGCGCTACATCTTGAAGAGCGAAGCCGGGCTCGAGCTGCAGGCGGTCGAGCTCGGCGAGGTGCGCTTCGCGGCCGGCGCCCGCGTGCGCGCCGGCTGGGCCGCGGCGGACGCCCGCATGATCCAGGACGAACTCAGGCAGGAGGAACGCGCATGACCAAGGTCGGCTTGATCACGGTAGGGCAATCGCCCCGCAGCGACGTGGTGCCGGACATGGCCGCGATCCTGGGTGGCGACGTCGAGATCGTGGAGGCGGGCGCCCTCGACGGGCTCACCCGCGAGCAGATGGAGCCCCTCGCCCCCGAGGGCGACGACGAGATCCTGGTCACCCGGCTGGCCGACGGCTCGTCGGTCTTCGTCGGCAAGTCCAAGATGATCTCGCGCATCGAGGCGAAGATTGCCGCGCTGGAAGGCCAGAACGTGGCGCTCAACGTGCTGCTCTGCACCGGCGAGTTCCCGAAACTGCGCGCGCACCGGCCCTTCCTCGAGCCGCAGCAGCTCCTGCTGGGTCTCCTCCGCGCGATGGTCTTCCCCGGGCGCCTGGGCGTGCTGACGCCGTCGGAGCGCCACGTGCCCCAGACCACCGCGCGGTGGCGCGCCTCGGGCTTCGACGCCCACGTGGCCCCGCTCTCGCCCTACGAGGAGAACGATCCCGCCGCGGTCCGCCGCGCCGCCGACGCGTTGCGGGCCGGGAACGCGGGCCTCGTGGTGATGGACTGCATCGGCTTCCGCCGCAAGACCCGCGACGAGATCGCCGCGCTGACCGGCGCGCCCACCCTGGTGGCGAACCTGCTCGTGGCCCGCGTGGCCGCGGAGCTGCTCGGCCGCTGAC
>CAMLFJ010000138.1 GCA_946479205.1 uncultured bacterium
CGCATCCAGTTGATGTTGCCCCGCAGCGTGTTGATCTCGCCGTTGTGGGCGATGTACCGGTAGGGGTGCGCGAGCGGCCACGAGGGGAACGTGTTCGTGGAGAACCGCTGGTGCACCAGGGCCAGCGCCGATTCCACCAGGGGATCGGTGACGTCGGGGAACATGCCCTCGATCTGGTCGGCCGAGAGCATGCCCTTGTAGACGAGGGTGTTGGCGGAGAGGCTCGGCAGGTAGAAGTACTTCCGCTGGCCGATCTCGCTGTTCCGCACCGCGTGCTCCGCCCGCTTGCGGATGATGTAGAGCTTGCGCTCGAAGGTGGCCCGGTCGGGCACCGCGGGCCCGCGGGCGATGAACACCTGCTCGACCACCGGCTCCACCGATCGGGCGGTGGGGCCGATCGGGGAGGAGTCGGTGGGAACGGGCCGCCAGCCGAGGACGACCTGCCCCTCGTCGGTGACGAGCCGCTCCAGCACGGCCCGGCACGCGTCGCGATCGGCGGCGGTGCGGGGGAGGAAGACCAGGCCCGCGCCGTAGTGACCCGGTGCGGGCAGGGTGATGCCGAGGCGGCCGCACTCGCGCTCGAGGAAGCGGTGCGGCATCTGGATGAGGATCCCCGCGCCGTCGCCCGTGTTCACCTCGCAGCCGCAGGCGCCGCGGTGCAGGAGGTTCTTCAGCACCGTGAGGGCCTGGCTCACGATCGCGTGGGACTTTCGCCCCTTGATGTCCACCACGAAGCCGACGCCGCAGGCGTCGTGCTCGTGAGCCGGATCGTAGAGACCCTGCGCCGGGGGCAGCCCCGGGTCCGTCACCGCCGACATCTCCCCTGACAGTTCCCCTGACAGTTCATGGTCGTCCGTCACGTCTTCTCTCTCCACCCCGCGTCTTCGCCGGGGCCCCGTGCGGTGTGTGCCGCGCCGCGCCTAACGTGTCCCGTGAGCCTACACGGAAGGGGATCATTAGCCAAGCGCGAAATGAAAAAACACGTCATTAGCATTGCTAATAGTGGTAAAGTGGCGCCCGTGAACCTGGAGACGCTCAAGCTCTACTGCGACGTGGTCCGGCTCCGCAGCTTCTCGCGCGGGGCGGCCTCCAACGCGGTCTCGCAGTCCGCGGCGAGCCAGGCCATCCAGCAGCTCGAGGCCGAGCTGGACGCGGCGCTGCTCGATCGCTCGCGACGGCCGCTGCTGCCCACCGAGCAGGGCCAGGCCTTCTACGATGCCTGCCGCGCCCTGCTCCAGGGCTTCGAGAAGGCGCGCGCCGACCTGGCCGCGGCGCGCGAGCGCGTGGAAGGCACGGTGCGGGTCGCCGCGATCTACTCGGTGGGGCTGCACGACATGAGCCGCCACATGCAGCCCTTCATGTCGGACTACCCGCAGGCGCGGGTGCTGCTCGAATGCCTGCATCCCCACAAGGTGGTGGAGGCGGTGCTCAACGACGAGGCGGACCTCGGCATCCTGTCGTATCCCGCGGCCACGCGCGCGCTGGCCGTCCTGCCCTTGCGCGACGAGCCCATGGTGCTGGTCGCGCACCCGGCCCATCGCCTGGCCCGCCGGCGCTCGGTGGCCCCCGGCGACCTGCAGGGCGAGAAGTTTGTGGCCTTCGATCGCGACCTGGCGGTGCGCAAGGCGATCGACCGCGCGCTCAAGCAGCACGACGTCACGGTCGAGGTGGTCATGGAGTTCGACAACGTCGAGACGATCAAGCAGGCGATCGGCATCAACGCGGGCGTCAGCATCCTGCCGCGGCCCACCGTGCACAACGAGTCCGGGATGCGCACCCTCGCGGTGACCCCACTCGCGCTTCCCGGGCTGGTCCGGCCGGTCGGGATCATCCATCGCCGCGGCCGGCGGCTCACCCCGGTGGTGGCGCGCTTCATCGCGCAGCTCCAGAAGCCCGTCGACGCCGCCTCGTGATGCCCCTCGTGATAACGTAGTCCCCGAAAGGAGCCGTCGCATGAGCGATTCCCCCGCGTCCCTGATCATCGCGGCCAGCGAGGCCGACTCGAACCTCTACTACGCCTGCCGCTTCCTGGCGCCGGACTCCTTCGTCTTCCTGCAGGTGGACGGACGCAAGATCCTGCTCATGTCCGACCTCGAGGTGGATCGCGCGCGCTCCCAGGCGCGGGTGGACGAGGTCCTCTCGCTCTCCGAATGGGACGCCAAGGCCCGCCAGCGCTGGCCTCAGCCCAAGCTCACCGACATCGTGAGCCTGTTGCTGGAGGGCTACGGGGTGAAGGCGGTCGAGGTGCCCGGCGACTTCGCGCTCGAGCTGGCCGATCGGCTGCGGGAGCGGGGGATCACGGTGACGCCGCGGCCGAGCCCGTTCCTGCCCGAGCGGGTGGTGAAGACGCCCGACGAGGTGGCGGCCATCGAGGAGGCGCAGCGGCACACCGAGACCGCGCTGGAGGCGGCGCTCCAGATGCTGCGGGAGAGCGTGATCCGGGGCGACGAGGTGCTCTACAAGGGGAGGCCGCTCACCTCCGAGGATCTCAAGAAGACGGTCAATGTCTCCCTCATGGAGAACGACTGCATCGCCGAGCATACGATCATCGCCTGCGGCGACCAGGGCGTGGACCCCCACAACCAGGGCACCGGGGCGATCCGGCCCAACCAGGGGATCATCTTCGACATCTTCCCCCGCTCCTCGAGGAGCCGGTACTACGCCGACATGACCCGCACGGTGGTCAAGGGCAAGGCCCCGGACGAGCTGCGCCGCCTCTACGACGCGGTGCTCGCCAGCCAGCTCCGGGGCATCGAGCTGATCCGGGACGGGGCGTCGGGCGGGGCCATCCATACCGAGGTCAACCGGACGCTCGAGAGCCGGGGCTACATGACCGGCGTCGTCAACGGACGCAACCAGGGATTCTTCCACGGTACGGGCCACGGCGTGGGCCTCGACATCCACGAGCTGCCGCGGATCAGCCGGCTGGACTACGAGCTCAAGACCGGGCACGTCGTCACGGTGGAGCCGGGCCTCTACTACCCCGGGAAGGGGGCCGTGCGCATCGAGGACATGGTCCTGGTCGAGCCCGGAGGCTGCCGGAACCTCACCCGGTCCCCCAAGATGGAGCTGCTCGAGCTCTAGTCCCGGCCACGCCCCGGGGCGGGCCTCCTGGCGCCACTGGTCTGCCGGTCCGACCGAAGTCAACCTTGCTTCTATTCAGACGTTTGGGTAGCATGACCTAGGAGTGTCGCGCGTCTGATCGTTGTCCCCAAGACTCAGGGTGACCAGAGCCACTCCGCCTGGAATCTGCCGTTGATAGGGGCCCGCCCCTGGACGGAAAGGATATGGACCGATGAGTGACAGCGTCACCACGACACCGGCGGCCAAGAAGCCCCGCCGCACCCTCACGCGCGCCGTGATCCGCTTCGCGGGGGATTCGGGCGACGGCATGCAGGTGACGGGGGAGCAGTTCACGACCGAGGCGGCCTGGGCCGGCAACGACATCTCGACGCTGCCCAATTTCCCGGCCGAGATCCGCGCTCCCGCCGGAACGCTGTTCGGGGTGTCGAGCTTCCAGCTCCAGTTCGGCAGCCAGCGCGTCTATACCCCGGGCGATCAGCTCGACGCCCTCGTCGTGATGAACCCGGCCGCCTTCAAGGTGCACCTGGCCGACCTGAAGCCGGGCGGCATCCTGATCGTGAACCCCTCCGCCTTCGACAAGCGGAACCTCGACAAGGCCGGCTACGCCAGCAACCCGCTCGAGGATCCCAACCTGGGCGAGAAGTACCGCCTGCACCTCGTCGACATGGAGGGTCTCACCAAGAAGGCGCTCGAGGACATGCCGCTGAACGCCAAGGAGAAGGATCGCTGCAAGAACTTCTTCGCGCTCGGCCTCGTGTCGTGGGTCTACACCCGCCCGCTGGATCCGACCCTGGACGCGATCAAGAAGCGCTTCGCCAAGCGGCCCGAGTTCGTCGAGGCCAACATCCGCGCGCTCAAGGCGGGCCACGCCTTCGGCGAGACCGCGGAGATGTTCGCCGAGCACTACGGCGTCGAGGCGGCGGAGATGCCGCCCGGGACGTACCGCAGCATGACCGGTAACCGCGCGCTCGCGTGGGGCCTGCTCGCCGCCGCGGAACGCACCCAGATCCCGGTGGTGTTCGGGGCCTACCCGATCACGCCCGCGAGCGACATCCTGCACGAGCTGGCGCTGCACAAGCGCTTCCGCGTGCGCACCTTCCAGGCCGAGGACGAGATCGCGGCGGCCACCGCGGCGATCGGCGCGTCCTTCGGCGGCTGCATCGGGGTCACCGCCTCGAGCGGCCCGGGCATCGCGCTCAAGGGCGAGGCCATCGGCCTGGCGGTCACCGCGGAGCTGCCGCTCGTGATCTTCAACATCCAGCGCGGAGGGCCGAGCACGGGTCTCCCGACCAAGACCGAGCAGGCGGACCTGATGCAGGCCCTCTACGGACGCAACAGCGAATCGCCGGTGGTGGTGATCGCCCCGTCCACCCCGGGGGACTGCTTCTACATCGCCTACGAGGCGGTGCGGCTGGCCATCAAGTACATGGTGCCGGTCATGGTGCTCTCGGACGGCTACCTCGCCAACGGCTCGGAGCCGTGGCTGATTCCGGATATCAAGACGATGCCCGACATCCCGGTCGCCTTCCGCACCGAGAAGGAAGGGTTCTTCCCGTACCTGCGCGACGAGGCCACGCTCGCGCGGCCCTGGGTCCGTCCGGGCACGCCGGGTCTCGAGCACCGGATCGGCGGCCTCGAGAAGCAGGACGTGACCGGCAACATCTCCTACGAGCCGGACAACCACGACCACATGGTCCGGACGCGCGCGGAGAAGGTGCGCCGCGTGGCCCAGGAGATCCCGCCCACCACGATCAACGGCCTCCCCGAGGGCGACGTGCTGGTGGTCGGCTGGGGCGGAACGTACGGCGCCATCACCGCCGCGGTGGAGGAGGCGCAGACCGAGGGCAAGTCGGTGGCCGCGGTGCACCTGCGCTACCTGAACCCGCTGCCGCCCGACCTCGGGCACATCCTCCGGCAGTACCGCCGGGTGCTCGTGCCGGAGATCAACAGCGGGCAGCTCGTCCGGGTCCTCCGAGCGGAGTACCTCGTAGACGCGGTGGGCTTCAACCGCGTGCGCGGCCTGCCGCTCGCGAGCCAGGAAATCTACGAAGCCATCAACCAACTGCTGGAGGTCAAGCGGTGAGCTCTGTCACGGGAGTGCCGGGCGCGACCCCGAAGTACACCAAGAAGGATTTCGAGTCCGACCAGGACGTGCGGTGGTGCCCCGGCTGCGGGGACTACGCGATCCTGAGCGCGGTGCAGAAGATGATGCCCGATCTGGGCATCCCCAAGGAAGACATCGTGTTCATCTCCGGGATCGGCTGCTCGAGCCGGTTCCCGTACTACATGAACACGTACGGCTTCCACACCATCCACGGCCGGGCCCCCGCGGTCGCCACCGGGCTCAAGCTGGCTCGGCCGGAGCTGAAGATCTTCGTCGTCACGGGTGACGGTGACGGGCTCAGCATCGGCGGCAACCACCTGCTGCACGTGCTGCGGCGGAACGTGGACCTGACGATCCTGTTGTTCAACAACAAGATCTACGGTCTCACCAAGGGGCAGTACTCGCCGACCAGCGAGCTGGGCAAGGTGACCAAGTCCACCCCGGTCGGCTCGGCGGACCGGCCGCTCAGCCCGTGCGCGTTCGCGCTGGCCGCGGGAGCCACCTTCGTGGCCCGGACGGTGGATCGCAACATCGCCCACATGGAGGAGACGCTCAAGCGCGCGTCCGCCCACAAGGGCGCGGCCTTCGTGGAGATCCTCCAGAACTGCAACGTGTACAACGACATGGCCTGGGGCGTGCTCTACGACCGCGAGTCGAAGGTGCTGCACGAACTGCGCCTCCAGCACGGCAAGCCGCTGGTCTTCGGTCCAGCCGACGATCGCCGCGGGCTCGTGCTCGAAGGGGTCAAGCCGAAGGTGGTCAAGGTGAAAGATGTCCCGGAGAGCTCGCTGTGGGTGCACGACGAGACCGACGGCGGCACCGCGCTGGTGCTGGCGCAGCTCGCGTCCCCGGAGTATCCGATCCCGGTCGGGGTGCTCGCCAGCCGGCCCGGCGACACCACCTACGAAGAGATCCTGATCCAGCAGGAGCAGAAGGCGGTATCCGACCGCGGTCCCGGCGACATCGCCAAGCTCCTGATGTCGGGCGACACCTGGAAGATCGGCTGAGCCCAGGCCGACCCAGGGGGCTCCCACCGGGCCTCGTGACCGTTCGTAGATCGCCGGCCCTCATCATGGGGGCCGGTGGTATTTTGTCAGCCTGAGACGCCCCCATGCCCCTGACTCCCCAGCTCCGCCGCGCGCTCGAGGACATCGTCGGTCCCGCCGGCCTCGTGGTCTCGGCCGAGGGCCGCCTCACCTACGAGTGCGACATGCACACGTTCTACAAGGGCACCCCGGACGCGGTGGTGCTCCCCGAGTCGGCGGCGCAGGTGGCGGCCATCGTCCGCCTCTGCCGCCGCGAGCACGTGCCGATCGTGCCGCGCGGCTCGGGCACCGGCCTCATCGGCGGGGCGATGGCGCCGGAGGGCGGGGTCATGGTGTCGATGACCCGCATGAACCGCATCGTGGAGCTGGACTTCCCGAACCGCTGCGCCACCGTGCAGCCCGGCCTCATCAACCTGTGGCTGAGCCAGGCGACCCGGGAGCGCGGCTACTTCTTCGCGCCGGATCCCTCGAGCCAGATGGTCTCCTCGATCGGCGGCAACGCCTCGACCAACGCGGGCGGGCCGCACTGCCTCAAGTACGGGATCACCGTGAACCACGTGCTCGGGCTCGAGGTGGTCACCGGGGCCGGTGAGCTCGTCCAGCTCGGGGGCAAGACCCACGAGCGGCCGGGCTACGACCTCACCGGGGTCATGGTGGGGGCCGAGGGCACGCTCGGCCTGGTCACCGGGGTGATCGTGCGCCTCACGCATCTGCCGGAGGGCGTGAAGACGATCCTGGCGTCCTTCTCCTCCATCGAGGACGCCTCCGAGGCGGTCTCCGCGATCATCCGGGCCGGCATCATCCCGGCCGCGCTCGAGATGCTCGACGGGGTGGTCATCCGGGCGATCGAGGAAGGGGTGGGCGCGGGCTACCCGAAGGGCGCGGGCGCGGTGCTGCTGATCGAGCTGGACGGTCCCATCGCGGAGATCGAGGCGCAGTCCGGCCCGATCGAGGCGATCAGCCGCGATCACCTGGCGCTCGAGATCCGCGTGGCCCAGAGCGAGGCGGAGCGCGCCCTGCTCTGGAAGGGGCGGAAGGAGGCGGCGGGCGTCTTCGGGCGGCTCACCCCCAACTGGCTGCTCCAGGACGCGGTGGTCCCGCGCTCGAAGCTGCCCCAGATCATGAAGGAGGTCGCGGCCATCGGCGCCCGCCACCGCCTCGTGATCGCCAACGTGTTCCACGCGGGCGACGGCAATCTCCACCCGCTGATCTGCTACGACGACCGCGCGCCCGGCGAGCTCGAGCGCGCCAAGCAGGCGAACGAGGAGCTGCTGGCCGCCTGCCTGGCCCTGGGCGGCAGCGTGACCGGCGAGCACGGGGTGGGGCTCGACAAGCGCGCGAGCCTGCCGATGCAGTTCGCGGACTCCGATCTCAACTTCATGGCGCGGCTGCGGCGGGTCTTCGATCCCGACTCCATCATGAATCCCGGCAAGCT
>CAMLFJ010000139.1 GCA_946479205.1 uncultured bacterium
CTGCCCGCGTACCGGCGCCACCGGCAGCCGGAGACCCACGGAGGTGGCCAGCGCGCCCGACCAGGCGCCCGCCGCCAGCAGCACCGCGTCGGCGTGAAACGCCTCGCCGTCCACGACGACTCCGCGGGCGCGCCCGCCCTCGATCAGGATGCGGGTCACCTCGGCGCCGGTGCGCACCGTGACTCCCAGGGCGGCGGCGGCCGCCGCGTACGCGGTCACGAGCCGCTGGTTGTTCACCCAGTGATCGCCGCGGACGAATCGGGCCGCGCTCACGTCCTTGGAGAGCGCCGGCTCGAGCGCGCGCAGGTCGCTGCCCTCCACCACCTCGATGCCGAACTCCCTGGCCAGCGGCCAGCTCCGCCGCAGGCGCGCCTCCTCGATCTCTCGATCGGAGTGGAGCGGGTAGAGCGTGCCCGCGGTCATGTGCTCGACGTCCACCCCGGTCAGCTCCCGGAGCTCGGAGGCCACGCCCGGATAGAGCCGCCAGCTCTCGATGGCCAAGCGGTGGAACGGGCCGGGTTCGGGCAATGGTCCGAGCGGCGCGAGCAGGCCCGCCGCCGCGCTCGAAGCCTCGGCGCCCGGACTCGCGCGCTCGAAGAGCGTGACGCGGCAACCGCGCCTGGCGAGGTCCGCGGCGGTGGCGCAGCCGATGATCCCGCCGCCGATCACCGCGACCGAGGGCGCGGCCATCACGCCTTCCCCAGCGCGTCGAGAAACGCCTTCGTGGCGGCCGCGGGCCGCGCGGCCGCGTAGATCGCGCCGATCACCGCGACGCCGGCGGCGCCCGCCGCGAGCACCTCGGGCACGCGCTCGGGCGTGAGCCCGCCCACCGCCAGGACCGGGCGGTCCACCGCGTGGGTGACCGCCTCGAGCGCGGCCAGACCCTGTGGAGGACCGTAGCGCCGCTTGGACGCGGTGTCGTAGACCGGCCCGAAGACGATGAAGTCCGCGCCCTGCGCGGCGGCGTCCCGGGCCTCCCCCTCGGAGTGCACGGAGGCGCCCACGAGAAAGCCGGGCGGCGTGATCCCGCGCAGGGCCGACACGGGCAGCGAGGAATGGGTGCGCTGGACGCCGTCCGCCGAAGCGGCCAGCGCCACGTCGGCCCGGTCGTTCACGATGAGGCGCGCGCCGTGACGCTGGGTGGCCTCGCGGAGCGTATCGGCCAGCGCGAGCAGGTCGCGCGCCTCCAGATCCTTCTCGCGAAGCTGCACCGCGCGCAGGCCCGCGGCCAGGCACTCCTCCACCACGTCGGCGGGCGGCCGGGAGGCCGCCGCGCGATCGGTGATCAGGTAGAGGGAGAAGCCTAGCTGGTCCACTCGGGCACGCCCTCCAGTGGGGAGGACGCGGTGGCGTAGAGCTTCTTGCCCATTCGCCCGGCCTTGAAGGCGAGCCGGCCCGCTTCGATGGCCAGGCGCATGGCGGTGGCCATGGCCACCGGATCCTTGGCGGAGGCGATGGCGGTGTTCATCAGCACGCCGTCGCAGCCGAGCTCCATGGCGATGGCCGCGTCCGACGCCGTGCCCACGCCCGCGTCCACGAGCACCGGGACGGTGACCGCCTCCAGGATCAGCTTGATGTTGTACGGGTTGCGGATGCCGAGCCCGGAGCCGATCGGGGCGCCCAGCGGCATGACCGCGGCCGCCCCGGCATCCTCGAGCTTCTTGGCCATGACCGGGTCGTCGTTGGTGTACGGCAGCACCGTGAAGCCCTCGCGGGAGAGCGTGCGGGTCGCCTCGAGGAGCCCGAGCACGTCGGGGAACAGGGTGCGGGAGTCGCCGATGACCTCGAGCTTCACCAGGGTTCCCAGCCCCGCCTCGCGGGCCAGGTAGCAGGTCCGGATGGCCTCGTCGGCGGTGTAGCAGCCGGCGGTGTTGGGCAGCAGCGTGTACTTCTTCGGGTCCACGTAGTCGAGCAGGGATTCCCCCTGCCCCGGCAGGCTCACCCGGCGCACCGCCACCGTGACGATCTCGGCGCCGGAGGCCTCGATCGCCTCCCGCATGTTCTCGAACGACGGGTACTTTCCGGTCCCGACGATCAGACGCGACTTGAACTCTTTCCCGCCCAGCCACAGTGATGTGTCGTACATGGTTTCGTTGCCCTCCTTACCCGTTGCTTCTTGACTGCTTTATCCGCTCGGCTCGCCTTCGGCTGCGGCTCGCCCGGCCACTGCTTTATGTATCCGCTCGCCTCGCCTTCGGCTGCGGCTCGCCCGGCCACTGCCACCAGTCGACCGTTACCCCCCGCCCATCGGGTGCACGATCTCTACTTTGTCGCCGTCGGTGAGCCGGGTCTCGGCGTAGCGGGCCCGCTGGGTCACTTCGCGGTTCAGGGCCACCGCGGTGAACTCGCGGCGGATCTTGAGCCGCGCGAGGAGATCCTCGACGCTGAGCCCCTCGGGCAGCTCCATCGGCTTGCCGTTGACGGTGACCGTCATGAAAAAACCGCACACCTTTCCAGGAAAGGGTGCGGTCCAGTGCTCGTGCGCCGCGTCGCGTTCCCTTCGCTGGAATTACCCAGTGCAGGTTCGAGGGGTCCCGGGCCGCACCCGGTTCTCAGGAAACCTCCCCCAGCGACGCGTCCGGATTATACCCCAGCGTCGAGCTGTCGTGCGAGCGCGTCCGGGTCCGTGACCGGGAGTTGGCAGACGTAGCGCCGGCACACGTACGCGGTCGGCTTGCCGTCCACCGCGCCGCGGTCGGCCAGGAGCGGGAGCCCCGCCGCCCCCGGCGCGCCCGCCGCGGCGCCGACCACCACCCGGTTCGGCTGGTAGCGGCGGAAGATGGTCTCGATGAGCGGCGCGGCGGCGCGCTCGGCACCCGCGGGCCACACCAGGGCCACCTCGGCCACCGGCCCCAGGTGGAAGTCCAGCGCGGAGAGGTAGCGGCCGAATCCGGAGGGGTACTTCTGCATGACGTCGGCCATGGGCCGGAGCGCCTGCAGCGCGATGGCCTCGTACCGCTCAAGGCCGGTGACGATCGCGAGCCTCAGCAGCCACTCGATGGTCACCGAGGTGCCGCTCGGCACCGCGTTGTCGAAGATGTTCCGCGGCCGGACCACGAGGCTCTCCTGGTCGTGTCCGGTGTCGAAGAAGATCTCGCGCTCGGCGTTCCAGAAGAGGCGCAGCGTCTCCTCGGCGAGGCGGCGCGACTCGTCGAGCCAGCGCCGGTCGAAGGTGGCCTCGTACAGCGCGAGCAGCCCGGCGCCCACCATCGCGTGATCCTCGAGGTAACCCGTGATCCGGGCCTGGCCGTCCTTCCAGGAGCGCAGCAGCCGGCCGTCCCGCACCATCGAGGACGTCAGGAACTCCGCGTTGCGAACGGCCGCGGCCAGATAGTCGAGCCGGCCCAGCGTGGAGGCGGCCTCCGCGAGCGCCGACAGCGTGAGGCCGTTCCAGGAGGCCAGCACCTTGTCGTCGAGCCCCGGATGAACGCGCTTCTCCCGGTGGGTGTAGAGCGTCCGGCGCGCGCGGGCGAGCCGGGCGGCGAGCTCGTCGGGAGGCACCGAGAGCATCCGGGCGACCTCCGCCGGCTCGCGCGGCACGAACAGGATGCTGTGGCCCTCGAAGTTCGGCCCGTCGTCCACCCCCCAGTAGGCCAGGACCGTGCGCGCGAGCGTCTCGTCGCCCAGGACCGCGCGGATCTCCTCGGGCGACCAGACGAAGAACTTGCCCTCGACGCCCTCGGAGTCGGCGTCCTGGGCCGAGTAGAAGCCTCCGGCCGGATGCGTCATCTCGCGCAGGACGTAGTCGAGGGTCTCCTCGGCCACGCGCCGGTATTCGGCCTCCCCGGTGGCCAGCCAGCCGTGGAGGTAGAGCGAGGCGAGCTGGGCATTGTCGTAGAGCATCTTCTCGAAGTGCGGCACCAGCCACTGCCCGTCGACCGAGTAGCGATGGAAGCCGCCGCCGAGCTGGTCGTACATGCCGCCGCGGGCCATCCGGGTGAGCGTGTGGCGCAGCATCTGGAGCGCGCGGGGGTCGTCGGTGCGCTTCCAGACCCGGAGGATCGCTTCCCAGGCCATCGGCTGCGGGAACTTGGGCGCCTGGCCGAGGCCGCCGTCGCGCTCGTCGAACTCGCCGGAGAGGCCCACATAGGCGCGTGCCAGTATGTCCTTCGAGAGCACGCTGGCCGAGCGGGTGAGGCGCTCGGACTGCTGCATGCTCTCCACGAGCTGGCGGCCCGCCTCGAGCACCTCGCCGCGGCGGCCGTGATAGGCGTCCGCGATGGACTGCAACAGCCGCGGGAAGGCGGGCATGCCGTGCCGGTCCACCGGCGGGAAGTAGGTGCCGCCGTAGAACGGCACGCCGTCCGGCGTGAGGAACACGGTCATCGGCCAGCCGCCCCGGCCGGTCATGGACTGCACCGCCTGCATGTAGATCTGGTCCACGTCGGGCCGCTCCTCGCGGTCCACCTTGATGGAGACGAAGAGGCGGTTCATGAGCGCGGCGATCTCGTCGTTCTCGAACGACTCGCGCTCCATCACGTGACACCAGTGGCAGGCCGAGTAGCCCACCGACAGCAGCACCGGCCGGTCCTCGCGGCGGGCCAGCTCGAAGGCCTCCGGGCCCCATGGGTACCAGTCCACCGGGTTGTGGGCGTGCTGGAGGAGGTACGGGCTGGTCTCGGAGGCGAGGCGGTTCGCGGGATGGGACGAGGAGGACATGCGCGAGAGCCCGATCAGGCCTGCGGGGCCGCGACGAACGGAAGGGCGGCGACGTGGGCCGGCTGCTCGCCGGCGCCATCCACCACCGTGACCGCGGTGCCCGGCTCGAAGTGCTCGCGGCGCACGTAGCCGAGCGCGATCGGCCGGCCCAGCGCGATGGATCGTACCGCCGAGGTCACGCGGCCGACCTCCTTGCCGTCCACCGTGACCTGCGCGCCCTCGCCCGGAACTCGCTCGCCCTCGATCACGAGGCCGCTCAGCGCGCGGTTGACGTGCCCGCGATACTTCACGCGCGCCACGGTCTCCTGGCCGATGTAGCAGCCCTTCGTGTAGCTCACCAGCGCGTCGAGCCGCGTCTCGGGCAGGATGACGGAGTCGTCCACGTCTTGCGGATACCACGGCTGGCCCGCCTCGATCCGCAGCACCGCGAGCGTCTCGTCTCCCGCCGGCACCGCGCCGGCCGACTCGAGCGCGCTTCGCACCGCGGCCGCGTGCCCGGCGGGGACCCAGCAGTGGAAGCCGGGGGCCGGCCCCTCGGCGCGGTTGATCACGCGCACCGGCGCGCCGGCGATCGTGACCTCGGCGTGGGCGTAGGGCGCGAGCTCGAGCGCGCCGCCGGCCAGGCTCTCGAGCAGGCCGCGGGCGACGGGCCCCTGCACCGACAGGATGGCGAATCCCTCGTCCACCGACTCGAAGTAGGCCTTCTCCGAGATGAGATAGCGGTCGATGGTCTGGAGCGTCTTCTCGGTGAGGCTCGCGGGCAGCTCGATCAGCACCTGGTCGGCGGTCGCGTAGACGACGAGCAGGACCGTCACCTTGCCGTGGGCGTCGAGGAAGGCGGCGGGCGCGCCCTGGCCGGGCTGGAGGCCCTTGACGTCGTTGGTGAGCATGCCCTGGAGAAACGCGAGCCGGTCGCGCCCGGTCACGCTGACTTTCCCCAGCGCCGAGCGGTCGAACAGGGCCGCGCCCTCGCGGGCGGCGCGGTACTCCGCGGTCAGGTCGGGCATGGGCTCATTGTTGTCGCGCATCGGGCGCCTGTCAACTTGCGGGTCCCGGCCGACTCGTACACAATGGCCGCCGTGCCGCCCACCGCATCGCCCGATTCCCGGGCCCGCTCGCGCTTCCGCCGCCGCCTGCTGCACTGGTACGGCCGCCATCGGCGCGATCTGCCGTGGCGCCGCACCGGGGACCCGTACCACATCCTCGTCTCGGAGATCATGCTCCAGCAGACCCAGGTGGAGCGGGTCGTGCCCAAGTACCACGAGTTCCTCGATCGCTACCCGACGCTGGAGGCGCTGGCCGGCTCGGCGCCCGACGACGTCCGGCGACTCTGGTACCCCCTCGGCTACAACGTCCGCCCGCTCAACCTGCACGGGATCGCGCGCGAGGCGGTGGCCAGCTACGGCGGCCGGTTGCCCGACGACGCGGGCGCGCTCCGGGGCATGCGCGGCATCGGCCGCTACACCGCGGGCGCCTTGCTCTGCTTCGCCTACGGGCGCCCCGTGCCGATCGTGGACACCAACGTGCGCCGGGTCCTGGGCCGCGTGTTCCTGGGACCGCGCCGCCTGGCCCGGCTGCGGGGCCAGAAGGCGATGTGGGACCTGGCGGGCGCGCTCGTGCCGCGGCGGCGATCGTACGACTACAACCAGGCGCTGATGGACTTCGGGGCCACCTGGTGCACCGCGCGCGCGCCGCGCTGCCGCCCCTGCCCCATGAAGCGGTTCTGCGCGACCTATCGCGTCACCGGGGGATGAATGGGCGCGCTCGAGGGCAAGGTCGCGCTGGTGGCCGGCGGCGGTACCGGCATCGGCCGGGCGATCGCGGAGCGCTTCGCGCGGGAGGGCGCGCGCGTGGCCGTGTTCGGCCGCCGCCCGGAGCCGCTGCGCGAGGTCGCGAGCGCGATCGAGGGGGCCGGCGGGACCGCGCTGACGATCGCGGGCGACGCGGGCGTCGAGCGCGACGTGGCCGCCCTGGTGGCGGCGGCCCGCGCCGAGTGGGGCGCGGTGGACGTCATGGTCAACTCTGCGGCGGTGCGCCTGCAGTCGCCGCTGACCGAGATCTCGGCCGCCGACTTCGCGGAGGTCCTGCGCATCAACCTCGTCGGCGCCTTCGTGCTGACCAAGCTCGTGACGGGCCCGATGCGCGAGCGCGGCGGCGGGAGCATCATCCACATCGGCTCGGCCCTGGGGGTGGCGGCCGCGCCGTTCTTCTCGCCTTACGTGGCCTCCAAGGGCGGCCTCAACGCGCTCGCTCGGGCCGCCGCCGTCGAGCTGGTCGGGGACGCCATCCGCGTCAACGTCGTGGCGCCCGGCACCATCGATACCGTCATCAACGCGGGCGTGAGCGAGTTCCGGCGGAACATGCTGGCGCATCGCATCCCGATCGGGCGCGCGGGGCACGTGGACGATATCGCGTCCGCGTGCCTCTACCTGGCGTCGGACGCTTCGCGCTACGTGACCGGGTCCACCCTGGCGGTGGACGGGGGATGGACCGCGTCGTGACGGTGCCGCCGCCGGACCCCGAGCGAGGCGGCCCGCCCGTGAGCCCCGAGCGAAGGGAGGGGCATATAGACGTCGTGGCGGCGGTGATCGAGCGCGGCGGGCGGATCCTCATCGCGCGGCGGCACGCGGGCAGCCATCTGGGCGGGCGGTGGGAGTTTCCTGGTGGGAAGCGGCAGGCCGGCGAGACGCCGGAGGCGGCGCTGGTCCGGGAAATCCGCGAGGAGCTGGACGCGGCGGTGACGGTCGGCGAGCTGCTGGACGAGGTCGAATGGCGCTATCCGGAGAAGACGGTGCGGCTCCGCTTCTTTCGCTGCGTGATCGAGGACGAGCCGCGCGCCGCGGAAGGCCAGGAGATCGCCTGGGTGGCGCCGGCCGATCTGGGCGGCTACGAGTTCCCGCCCGCCGACGAAGGTCTCGTCGCCCGGCTCAGGCGCCGCTGACCGCGAGCGCCTCCCGGCGCCGACGCGCGCTCAGCAGCAGGATT
>CAMLFJ010000140.1 GCA_946479205.1 uncultured bacterium
AGCCCGCCCAGGACCCGCCCGGCCCGCGTGCCGGGCGGCTGCTCGACGACGCCCGCGGTGGCCGCGCTGGGCTCGTACCCGAACGCGGTGAGTCGGGCCTCGATCTCGATCTCGTGCGCCATGGCCCGCCTTTCAGGCCGCCGCGGACGGACGGACCGCCTTCGGCTCGAGGAGCCGGCGCTCGACGATGGGCCAGTCCACGTTGCGGAGGAAGGCGTCGAGGTAGCGGCCTCGCTCGGTGGCCCGGTAGTCACGCATGAAGGCGTGCTCCCAGACGTCCAGGACCAGCAGCGGCTTGAATCCGGCGGGCACGCCGTCCTGGTGCAGGCTGACCCAGTGGTTGGTGAGCCGCCGCGTCATCGGGTCCTCGCACAGCAGGACCCAGCCCACCCCGCGCATTCCCCCGATGGCCTGGAAGTCGGTGCGCCAGGCCTCGACCGAGCCGAACGACTCGGCGAGGGCGCGGGCCAGGCGCGACGTCGGCTCGGGCTTCGGCGGCGCGCCGCTCGCCAGGTTCGAGAAGTAGTACTCGTGGAGGATCATGCCGTTGTACTCGAACCCGAGACGGCGCGTCAGCTCCGCGAACTCGGCGTCGCGCCCGGAGGCCCGACCGCGCTCCCGGAGCGCCGACAGCTCCGCGTTGAGGGTGTTGACCTGGCGGACGTATCCGGCGTAGAGCGAGCGATGCTCGCCGATCTGGTCGTCGGAGATTCCGTCCAGGCCGGTGAGGTGATCGAACCCCTGCTCGGCGTACGGCTTGTGCTTGGCTGGTGGCATCGTAAGTGTCCTCCCATCCGCACCCTAGCAACCGAGGATGAGAATCGGATGAGAGGCGGATGAGAACCGGAGTCAGGCCGGGGCGAGGGGGAGGCGAAGGGTGAAGCGGCTCCCGGACCCGGGCCCGCTCTCGACGGAGAGGGTGCCGCCGTGGGCCGCCACGATCGAGCGGGCGATGGCGAGGCCGAGCCCCGCCCCGCCGGTGTCGCGGCTGCGGGCCGCGTCCAGGCGCACGAATGGATCGAAGATGCGCTCGGCATCGGCGGGCTCGAGGCCGATGCCGGTGTCGGAAACCTCGACCTCCGCGGTCCCCACCCGCACGCTCAGGCGGAGCTCGACCTTCCCGCCCCGCGGCGTGTACTTGATCGCGTTCTCGACCAGGTTCAGGAGGGCGCGCCGCAGCGCGGCGGCGTCTCCCCGCACCGGGGCGGGCGTCGCGCCTTCCGCGCGCACCGTCACCCCGGCCGCCTGCCCGAGCCGCGCCCCCACGTCGAAGACCTCGAGCAGCAGCGGCTCCAGGTCCACCACCGCGCGGCCCGGCTCCGGACCCGCCATGGACCGGGAGAGCAGCAGGAGATCCTCGGACAGTCGGATCAGGCGCGCCACCTCCTCGAGGCCCGAGGCGACCACCCGGCGATACTCCTCGGCGGACCGCTCGCCCCGCAGGGCGACCTCCATGCTGCCCCGGAGCGCGGCGAGCGGTGTTCGCAGCTCGTGCGCGGCGTCGGCCGCGAACCGACGGCTCTGCGAGAACGCCTGATCGAGGCGGGCGAGCATGTCGTTCAGGGTCTCGGCGAGCCGGTCCAGCTCGTCGCCGGTTCCGGGCCGCTCGACGCGCCGGCTGAGATCCTCGGCGCTGATGCGCCGGGCGGTCCGTGTCATGCGATCGAGCGGGCGCAGCGCGACCTGCGCGATGATCGCGCCGCCCAGCGCGGCCAGGCCGATTCCCACCGGGATCAGGACGGTCAGGGTATCGAGATATCGGTCGAGGGTCGTCCGGGCGCGCCGGAGCAGCATGCCGACCTGGACGATCTCCACCACCCGGCCCTCGCGCACGATCGGCATCGTGAGGATCCGGACCGGCTCCGCGTCCGCGAGGGAAACCGTCTCGAAGGTGTTCTGCCCGTGGGCCGCCCGCGCGCGCGCGGCGGGCGAGAGGGGCAGCGCGGATGCGCGGCGGGGCGGTGAGCTCGCGCGCGGGCGGCCCTCGGGATCCAGGAGCTGGAAGAACTTGTCGTAGAGCTCGGGCCCGAGCAGCTCCCGCAGCAGCGCCTCGTGATCGGCGGCCGCCCGCGCCGGCGCGTCGACGTCCCGCACCACCTGCGCGACGGTCAGCAGCGACGCGTCGAGATCCTGCAGGAGGCCGACGCGCAGCCAGGAATAGGACAGGGCCCCGATCGCCACGAGGATGGCCAGGAGCACCGCGCTGTACCACAGGGTCAGCCGGGTGCGAACGGAGAGGGTCGGCCGCGGACGGCTCACGGCTCGGCGTTCAGCATGTAGCCGGCGCCGCGAACCGTCTGCACCAGGCGAAGCTCGCCGTCCGCGTCGACCTTGCGGCGCAGGTAGCCCACGTAGACGTCCACGATATTGCTCTGGGGATCCCAGTCCATCCCCCAGACGTGCTGGGTGATCATGGGCCGGGTGAGCACCCGGCCCGCGTTGCGCAGGAAGTATTCGAGCAGCGCGTACTCGCGGGCGGTGAGCGTGATGCGCCGGCGGCCCCGCAGGACCGCCCGGGTCGCCGGATCCAGGGAGAGGTCGGCCAGGCGCAGCACCGGCTCGGCGCGGCCGCGGCCGCGGCGCAGCAGGGCCCGCACTCGCGCCAGGAACTCCTCGAAGGCAAAAGGCTTCGCCAGGTAGTCGTCGGCCCCCGCGTCGAGCCCGGCCACCTTGTCGGCCACGCCGTCCCGGGCGGTCAGGAGGAGGACCGGGGTCTGGACCCGAAGGGACCGCAGGCTCCGGAGCACGTCGAGCCCATCCCGCTTCGGCAGCATCACGTCGAGCACGACGAGATCGAACGGCGGCCCATCGGCGACCGCCTCGAGCGCGGCCTCGCCGTCGGCGGCCACCTCGACCGCGTGGCCCTCCTCCACGAGACCCTGGCGGACGAAGGCCGCGACCTTCCGCTCGTCTTCGACCACGAGGATGCGCATGTCGGATGTAGAATCTCACACATGCTCGAGCGAGTGGACCGCGTCCAGGTGGCGGTGACCGACGCCGGCCCCACCGCGCGCGTCGTCCGCGCCCATCTCGATCGCTCGGCCCGAGCTCGTGGCTCACGGACGAGACCGACAACGGAGGCCCCATCGTGATCGACCTCTACAGCGACACCCTGACCCGGCCCACTCTCGACATGCGCCGCTTCATGTGCGAGGCCGAGGTGGGCGACGAGCAGAAGGGCGAGGATCCGACGGTGAACCTGCTGCAGGAGATGGTCGCCGATCTCCTCGGCAAGGAGGCGGCGCTGTACCTCCCCTCCGGCACCATGTGCAACGAGATCGCGGTCAAGGTGCACACGCGGCCGGGCGACGAGGTGCTGGCCGACCGCACCTCGCACCTCATCCACTTCGAGGGCGGCGGGCCCGGCCTGCTCTCGGGCGTGCTCATGTCCTCGCTCGACGGCGAGCGCGGGGTCTTCACCGGGGCCCAGGTGCGCGCCGGGATGCATCCCCGCTCCCGCTACATGCCCCCCACGCGCCTGGTCTCGGTGGAGAACACCAGCAACCTGGGCGGCGGCCGGGTGTGGTCGCTGGCCCAGGTGGAGGACGTGAGCCGCGCCGCCCGCGGTCTCGGCCTCGCCACCCACATGGACGGGGCGCGCCTGCTCAACGCGGTGGTGGCCTCCGGCACGCCCGCGCGCGCCTACGCCGCGCTGGTGGACTCGCTCTGGATCGACTTCAGCAAGGGCCTCGGCGCCCCGGTGGGCGCGTGCCTGGCCGGCTCGCGCGCCTTCATCGAGGAGGCGTGGCGCTACAAGCAGGCGCTGGGCGGCGCCATGCGGCAGGCCGGCATCATCGCGGCGGGGGGCGTCTACGCGCTTCGCCACCACGTGAGCCGGCTCGCGGAGGACCACGACAACGCCAAGGCCTTCGCGCGCGGCATCGCGGGCCTGCGCGGGATCGCGCTCGACCCGGCCCACGTCGAGACCAACATCGTGATCTTCGACGTGGCCGGCACCGGGCTCACCGCCCAGGCCCTGGCCGACCGGCTGCTGGCCACCCCCGCGAACGTGCGGCTCAGCGTGATGGGTGAGAGCCGCCTGCGCGCGGTCACGCACCTCGACGTCTCGCGCAAGCAGATCGACACCGCGGTCGAGGCCATGGCGGCCGTCACCGCTTGACAGACGCGGGCGCCGCGTTTAGCGTCCGGGGGATGACCGCCGCCGCGATCTCGCCCGCGCAGCTCGCGATCCTCCTCGAGCAGCCCTCCCCGCACGCCCTCCTGGACGTGCGCGAGCGCGCCGCCTTCGAGCGCGGCCACATCTATCGCGCGACGCCCCTGCCCAGGCGTCTCATCGAGCTGCGGCTGCCCGCGCTCGTGACCGCGCCCGGGACGCTGATCGTCCTCTACGATGACGACGGGAGCCTCTCCGCGCTCGCCGCGGCCACGCTGGCCGAGATGGGCTACACCGAGGTCTTCGTGCTGGCCGGCGGCCTCGAGGCCTGGCGGGCCGGCGGCCACCCGGTGGTCCAGGGGCTCAACGTGCCGAGCAAGGTCTTCGGCGAGCGCGTGCTGCACGACTTCAAGACGCCCGAGGTCACCTGCTTCGAGCTCTCGGCCCAGATGGCGGAGGGCCGCGACATGGTCATCGTGGACACCCGCACGCCCGAGGAGTACTCGCGCGGCTGCCTGCCCGGCGCGTGGAGCATGCCCGGCGGCGAGCTCGTGCTCCGCATCGGCGAGCTGGTGGCGAGCCCCGAGCAGACCATCGTCGTGCACTGCGGCGGGCGGACCCGCTCCTACCTGGGCGCCGAGTCCCTGCGCCGCATGGGATTGCCCAACCCGATCGTGGCGGTCAAGAACGGCACGATGGGCTGGCAGCTCGACGGCCTCGAGCTCGAGCGCGGCGCGACCCGCTGGCCGCCCGCGCCGTCCGACCGGAGCCGCGCGCGCGCGGTGGAGATCGCCACCCGCGTGGCCGCGGAGGACGGCACCCCGCTCGTCTCCGCGGACGCGGTCGCCGAGCGCTGGAGCCGGCGCGAGCGCGAGAACGTGACGATGTTCGACGTGCGGACCCGGGAGGAGTACGACGCCGGGCACGTGCCCGGCTCGAGCTGGGTGCCGGGGGGCCAGGCGGTGCAGGCCACCGACGACAACGTGGCGGTGCGCGCGGGCTGGCTGGTCTTGATCTGCGACGGCTTCGGCCGCTCGGTCATGACCGCGGGCTGGCTCAAGCGCATGGGCTTCCCGCACGTGGCGGTGCTGGAGGGCGGCGTGCCCGCGTGGGCACGCTCGGGGCGCCCGCTCGAGACCGGCGAGCCGGTCGTCACCCCGTTCGGCTTCGACGCGGCCCGCCGCGTGGTCGAGCAGGTGCCGCCCGGCCCGGTCGGGGACGCGGTGGTGCTGAGCGTGGACCCGAGCGACGCCTACGCACGCGGGCACGTGCCCGGCGCCCGGTGGATCGGGCGCGGCCGCCTCGAGCTCCTCATCGGGCGCGCGGTGCCCGACACGCGCGCCGCCGTGCTCGTCACCTGCGCCGACGGCGTGCAGTCCACCCTGGCCGCGGCGACGCTCCGGCGCATGGGCTACGCCGCCGCCCGCGTGCTAGAGGGCGGGCTCGCGGCCTGGAAGGCGGCCGGGCTTCCGGTGGAGACCGGAACCGGCGCCATGCTCGGCGAGGCGGACGACGTGGTGCAGAAGCCCTACGAGCGCGGGCGCGCCGCGATGGAGGCCTACCTCCGGTGGGAGGAGGCGCTCGACCAGCGCGGGGTAAGCCCGCACGAGCTGCTGCCCCCGCGATGACCGCGTTCGGCCCGGATCCGCTGGTGAGCACCGAGTGGCTGGCCGCCCATCTGGGCGAGCCCGACCTGAAGGTGGTGGACGCCACCTTCTATCTCCCGCATCTCAAGCGCGACGCGCGCGCCGAGTTCGAGCAGGCGCACCTGCCGGGCGCGGTCTTCTTCGACATCGAGACGATCTCCGATCACACCAACCCGCTGCCGCACATGCTGCCGGATCCTCGGGAATTCGCTCGCGCGGTGGGCGCGCTCGGCATCGGCACCGGCGACCGCGTGGTGGCCTACGGCGGGCGTGGGCTCATCGCCTCCGCGCGCGCGTGGTGGACGTTCCGCGTGTTCGGCCACGAGCGGGTGGCGGTGCTCGACGGCGGCTCTTCCAAGTGGAAGCAGGAGGGGCGGCCGGTCGAGGCGGGCACACCCTCCCCGGCCCCGCGGCCCTTCGCGGCGACGCCCCACAAGGAGCTGGTGGCCGATCTCGACCGCGTGCTCGCCACGCTCGAGCGGCGCGACGCGCAGATCATCGACGCGCGCTCGCGCGGACGCTTCGCGGCCACCGAGCCCGAGATCCGGCCCGGGCTCCGGGGCGGCCACATTCCCGGGAGCCTGAACCTGCCGTACAACGAATTATTCTCCCCCGACGACGACGTGCTGCGCCCGGAGGCGGACGTGCGCGGCGCCTTCCAGGGCGCGGGCCTCGACCTGGCGCGCCCGGTGATCACCACCTGCGGCTCCGGGGTGAGCGCGGCGGTGCTGGCCCTCGCGATGTACCGGCTCGGCCGGCGCGACGCCGCGGTGTACGACGGCTCCTGGACCGAGTGGGGCGGCCGCCGCGACACGCCCGTCGCCCCCTGACTGGAGAGCCGACGATGGCGTCCGAGACCTACACGCTCGAGCAGTTCGTGGCCGACCTCGACCGGATCACCCAGCGCGAGACCACGCCCGAGGCCATCACCGCGCAGATCGCGCCGCTCCTGGGCCGACTCGTGCAGAATCCCGACGCGATCCCCGCCCGGTTCCGCGGGCGCGCCCCGGACGGGGGACGCGGGCGCTTCATGCTCCACCGCGCCCCGCGCTTCAACGTCACCTCGGTGGTGTGGAGGCCCGGAGACCGGGCGGGCGCCCACAACCACGAGACCTGGGGCGTGATCGGCGTCATCGACAACGAGATCGAGGAGACCCGCTATCGCGTGACCGAGGGGGCGGGCGGCAACGCCACGCTGGCCGTCCAGAGCGTGACCCGTCACGGGGCCGGCGCGGTGTCGCGCCTGGTGCCGCCCACCGACGAGGTGCACGCCATGCACAACCCGACCACGCGTGACACGGTGGAGATCCACGTGTACGGTAAGGATCTCTACGGGCTGCACCGCAAGACGTGGGCCGACGACGGCCGCGTCTCGCCGCTGGTCAGCTCGAAGTACGCCAACTGCTGAACCACCACCCGCATATCAGGAGGACCGACGCATGTCACTGAGACTCGGAGACACCGCCCCCGACTTCACCGCCGAGACCACCCAGGGCCCGGTCAAGTTCCACGACTGGATCGGAGACAGCTGGGCGATCCTCTTCTCCCACCCGCGCGACTACACCCCGGTGTGCACCACCGAGCTGGGCTACGTGGCGCGCCTCACCGGCGAGTTCGACAAGCGCCACGTCAAGTGCATCGGGCTCTCGATCGACCCGCTGGACTCGCACAAGGGCTGGATGGCCGACATCAAGGAGACGCAGGGCCACGAGCCCAAGTTCCCGGTGATAGCCGATCCTTCAAAGCAAGTCGCGAACCTGTACGGCATGATGCACCCGGCGCACGACGAGGTGTACACCGTGCGCACCGTGTTCGTGATCGA
>CAMLFJ010000141.1 GCA_946479205.1 uncultured bacterium
GCTCGCCCGCGCGGCCGAGCGTGGCCGCCTTCTCCGCCACGATCTCCTTCTCGGTTCGCTGGAGGGCTTCCTCGCGGTAGTTCACGCCGGGCCCTCGACGACCCCCGCCGCGATGAGCTCCGCGATGCGCTCGTCCTTGTAGCCGAGGAGGTCGCGCAGCACCCCGCGGGTGTGCTGGCCCACGTGGTAGGCCGCCGGCCCCCGGGGGTGCGTGGGCCGCCCGTCCAGGTGATACGGGCTGGCGGTCACGCGCAGCGAGGACAGGCCGGGATGGGGCAGCACTGGGAAGAAGCCGCGCGTGGCCAGGTGCTCGGTGGCGATGACCTCGGCCGGGCGCAGCACCGGCGCGCAGGGGATGCGGGCCTCCCCGAGCACCGCGAGCGCGGCGTCCGCGCTGGGGAAGGTATCGAGCCAGCCGGTGATGATCGAGCGCAGATCGCGCCAGTGCCGCCGGCGCGTCAGGGCGGTGGTGAAGCGCGGGTCCTCGGCCAGCTCCGGCCGCTGCATGATCCCGAGCAGCCGCTGCCAGAGCCGCGGGGCCCCCACGATCTGCATCGCCATGTAGCGATCGCCGATCCGGTGCACGATCATGCCGGGCCGCGGGTTGCCGTGCTCCTCGCCGCCGTTCAGCACCGAGGCGTAGGTGACGCTGTCGGCGCCCACGAGGGCTTCCAGCATCGAGACGTCGAGGTGCGCGCCCTTCCCGGTGCGGGCGCGCCGCCAGAGGGCGGCCATGATCGCGCCCATCGCGTGGGCGGCGGCCAGGACGTCCGCGGCCTGGAGGTTCGACGCGCGCGGAGCCGCCTCGTCGCCCTGCTCGAGCGCCATCATGCCGGAGGCCGCGTTGATGATGTGGGCGAAGGCGGGGCGCTCCCGCCAGGGGCCGGTCTGGCCGAAGCCGGAGATCGAGCAGTAGACGATGTCGGGCTTGGCCGCGGCGACCGCGGGGTAGGCCAGGCCCAGCTTGCCCGCCACGCCCGGCGCGAAGTTCTCGATGAACACGTCGGCGTGGCGCGCCAGCCCCAGGACCACGTCGCGGCCCTCGGGGCGGCTCAGGTCCACCGCCACGCTCTCCTTGCCCGCGTTCACGCGCGCGAAGTAGGTGGACTGGTCGTCGCGCCCGGCCTCGATCTGGTGCGGGTTGCGGCGCATCTCGTCGCCCTCGACCGGGCGCTCGATCTTGATGACGCGGGCGCCCAGGTCGGAGAGCAGGCGCGTGCAGTAGGGACCGGCGAGCACGCGCGTCAGGTCGACGACCAGCAGGCCGTCGAGCGGCAGGGAGTCGTCGGTCACGGGTCAGCGGGAGCGGGCGGGGACGCGCATCGGGTCGGCCGGATCCTCAGGTGGACTGCACCAGGCCCGTCGGACAGGAGACGCCGGTGCCGCCGACGCCGCAGTAGCCCCAGGGGTTCTTGGCGAGGTACTGCTGGTGATAGTCCTCGGCGTAGTAGTACTCGGGGGCCTGGCGGATCTCGGTGGTGATCGGCCCGTAGCCCGCCTTCTCGAGCACCGTCTGGTATGCCTTGCGCGAGGCCTCCGCGGCCTCCTGCTGGGCGGGCCCGTAGCAGTAGATGGCCGAGCGGTACTGGGTCCCCACGTCGTTGCCCTGCCGCATGCCCTGCGTCGGATCGTGGCCCTCCCAGAAGACGCGCAGCAGGGACTCGTAGGACACCTTGGCCGGATCGAAGACGACCTGGACGACCTCGGCGTGGCCGGTCGCGCCGCTACACACCTCCTCGTAGGTCGGGTTCGGCGTGTGGCCGCCCGCGTAGCCCACGGAGGTCGAGTAGACGCCCGGGATCCCCCAGAACTTCTTCTCCTCGCCCCAGAAGCAGCCCATGCCGAAGACGGCGCGCTCGGTCCCCGCCGGGAAGGGAGGCTCGAGACGGGCTCCGGTCACGAAGTGGGTCTCGGGAACCGGCATGCGCTCCTGGCGGCCGGGGAGCGCCTCGGCGGCCGACGGCAAACCGCGCTTCTTCAAACCGAACATGAGGGGTCCTCCTCCCGGTAGAGCCTACATCAGGGCGGGGGCCGAGGCCACTCTGCTATGCTCGACCGGCATGAGTGCACGCGACTGGAACTGGGAGCGACAGCTGCACGGGATCGTCCCGCCGCTGATCTCGCCGCTGGACGACGAGGGCGCGCCGGACGCGGGCGCCATGACCGCGCTGGTGGACCACGTGATCGGCGGCGGCTGCTCGGGTCTGTTCATGCTGGGCGGGTGCGGCGAGGGCGCCTGGCTCACCTCCGGGCAGCGCGGAGCGGTGGTGCGGGCGGCGGCGCGCGCGGCCGCCGGGCGCGCGCCGGTGCTGGCCGGCGTGATGCTGCCCGCCACCGGGCCCGCGGTCGAGGCGGCCCGCCAGGCCGCCGGGGAAGGCGCGGACGCGCTCGTGGTCGGCTCGCCGTACTACTTCGGGGTCGAGCCCGCCGCGCAGGAGCGCCACGTGGAAGCGGTGCTCGCCGCGACGCCGCTCCCCGCCCTGCTCTACAACATCCCCCAGTGCACGCACCACGTGCTCCCCGCCGACACGGTGGCCCGGCTGGCCCGCGATCCCCGCGTGCTCGGCATCAAGGACTCGGCGGGCGACTTCGAGGCCTTCCAGAAGCTGCTCGCGATCAAGCGCGAGCGCCCGCGCTTCCGCGTCCTGCAGGGCCACGAGGCGCTGGCCGCGGCGAGCCTGCTCCAGGGGGGCGACGGCATGGTGCCGGGCATGGCCAATCTCGCGCCCGCGCTCTTCGTCGACCTGCAGGCCGCCGCCGACCGCGGCGCGGCGGCGGAGTGCGCGGCGCTCCAGCGGCGGGTGACCGCGATCGCGCGGATCTACCAGCAGGGGCCGTGGCTGTCCGCGCTCAAGGCCGCGTGCGCGATGCTGGGACTGGGCAACGGCCGCCCGGCGCCGCCCCTCGCGCCCGCCGCCCCCGCCGCGCGGGAAGCGATCGCGGCGCTGCTCGACGAGGCGGGCCTGGGCGCGGCCGCGGGAGCCATGCGCACCCGGTGAAGCTCGAGGCGGTCATCTTCGACATGGACGGCGTTCTCGTGGACTCGGAGCCGTTCGGCTTCGAGGCGCTGCGCCGGGTCATGGCGCGCTACGGGCTCGGGTACTCGGAGGAAGAGAACGCGGAGTTCCTCGGGCGCACCACCCTCGAGTCGTGCCGCATCCTGAAGGCCCGTCACTCCCTGCCGGATCCGGCGGAGACGCTCGCCGACCTCTACATCGAGGGCATGCTCGCGCAGATCGGGGCCGGCCCGATTCCCATGCCCGGCGTGCCCGAGGTGCTGGAGCGCGTGCGGGCCGGGGGCTATCGACTGGCCCTCGCCTCGTCCGCGGAGGTCCGGTTGATCCAGGCCAACCTCACCGCGCTCGCGCTCGGCCCGCTCTTCGAGGCGGTGGTCTCCGGCACCCAGGTCGCCCGCGGCAAGCCCGCGCCCGACGTGTTCCTCGCCGCGGCCGACCGCCTCGCGGTGGCGCCCGACCGCTGCCTCGTCGTCGAGGACTCGCGCAACGGCCTGCTCGCGGCCAAGGCCGCCGGCATGGCGTGCGCGGTGGTGCCCTGCGCCAACACCCGCCACCAGGACTTCCGCGAGGCGGATCACCATCTCGCCGCGCTCCCCGACCTCCTGGCCCTCCTCTAGAGCTGCTTGAAGAGGAACGCGGCGCGGCTCATCCGCCGCTCGATCGCGGCCACGTGGCGCCGGTAGGCCGCGCTGGTCGCGCCGGGGTGCCACGAGGACGGATTCGGCAGCGTGGCGGCGAGCTGGGCCGCCTCGCTCTCGTCGAGGTCGGCGGCCGCCTTGCCGAAGTAGCGCTGGCTCGCCGCGCCCGCCCCGTAGACGCCGGGTCCGAACTCCACCACGTTGAGGTAGAGCTCGAGGATGCGCCGCTTGGAGAGCGTGCGCTCGAGCTGCCAGGTCAGGATCACCTCGCGCGCTTTTCGGAGGGGGTTGCGCGACGGGGAGAGCCAGAGGTTCTTGGCGAGCTGTTGCGTGATGGTGGACGCTCCCCGCGGCAGCTCGCGGTCCCGCAGCGCGTCCTCGAGCGCGTTCTGCATCTCGGCGAGCGCGAAGCCGTGGTGGGAGAAGAAGCCGATGTCCTCGCCCACCAGCACCGCGCGCTTGAGCGCGGGGGAGATCGCGGAGTAGGACGTCCAGGTCCAGGCGATCCGGTCGGGCCGGCCGGTCGCGCGCTGCTGGGCGCGGTAGCGCTCGATGAACGCGGTGGTCGCGGGGCGGCCGGTGGCGAGTCGCCCCACCGCGGGCCACCGCCAGATCTCGACGCCGATCCAGATCGCCGCGGCGAGCAGCACGAGGGCGACCACCCGGCCCGCCCAGCCCCGTCGCCTCCGCATGGCCCATGGTATCGTGGTGGGCCGATGGACGCCCTCAAGCAACGCATCGCGGAGTCGGTGGACGAGCTGGGCGACGAGCTCGCCGCCCTGTCGGCCCGCATCCACGCGCATCCCGAGCTGGCCTTCGAGGAGCGGCTCGCCTGCGGCTTCATCGGCGACTTCCTCGCCAAGCACGGCTTCCAGGTCGAGACCGGCGTGGGCGGCGTCGAGACCGCGTTCCGCGCGACCATCGAGACCGGGTCCGGGCCGACGCTCGCCATCCTCTGCGAGTACGACGCGCTGCCCGGCATCGGCCACGCCTGCGGGCACAACGTCATCGGCGCCGCGGGCGCCGGCGCGGGCGCCGCGCTGATGGCGGTGCGCGACCGCCTGGGCGGCGGGCGCATCCAGGTGATCGGCACGCCCGCCGAGGAGCGGGGCGGGGGCAAGGGAGTGCTGGTGGACGCGGGGGTCTTCGCGGGCGTGGACGGCGCGATGATGATCCACGGCTTCGACCGCACGCTGCTCCACCAGGACCTGCTCGGGGTCGTGCGGGTGACGCTCGAGTGGGCGGGCCGCGCCGCGCACGCCTCGACGGACCCGTGGGAAGGCGTGAACGCGCTCGACGCCTGTGTCGGGACCTTCAACGCGGTGTCCATGCTGCGCCAGCAGATGCGCCCCGATTGCCGCATCCACGGCATCGTCGCGGAGGGCGGCGCCGCCGCCAACATCATCCCCGAGCGCGCGGTCGCCGACTTCAACGTGCGCGGGCCGAGCCTCGAGGCGATGTGGGCGCTCTACCGGCGCGTGATCGCGTGCGCCGAGGGCGCGGCGGCCGCCACGTCCACGCGTCTGACCGTCACCCAGCACACGGACGTCTACGAGCCGCTCCGGCGCAACCAGGCGCTGAACGACGTCTTCGCGGGCAACCTGGCCGCGGCCGGGCTCGCCGAGGGCCCGGCCGCGCCCGATCGCCTCGCCTCCTCGGACATTGGCAACGTGAGCCAGGTCACGCCGACGATCCACGCCTGGGTGGCGATCGCGCCCCTCGGGACCGCGATCCACACCCGGGAGTTCGCGGCCGCCGCGGTGACGCCGGCCGCGCGGGCCGGGCTGCTCGCGGGCGCCAAGCTCATGGCCCTCAGCGCGGCGGACCTGCTCGCCGATCCGTCCCGGCTCGCCGCGATGAAGGAGGAATTCACGCGCCGGTGAGGGGCCGGCTCGCGCTCTGGGCGGTCGCGGCCGTGCTCACGGTCGCCGTCGTCGGCCTCAGTCTCCGCTACGTGGACCCGTTTCCGCCGACCCGCATCGTGCTCGCCACCGGCCAGCCGGGCGGGGCCTACGACGACTTCGGCCGCGAGTATCAGCGCCATCTCGCGCGGGAGGGGTTGCAGGTGGAGCTCCGCCGCACCGCGGGCTCGGTCGAGAACCTGGAGCGCCTGCTGAAGGGCGAGGTGGACGTGGCCTTCGTGCAGGGCGGCACGTACCCGCTCGCGAAGGACGTGGACGGCCGGCTCCGCGGGATGGCGGCGGTGTATCGCGAGCCGCTCTGGATCTTCTACCGCGGGAAGCCGGTGAGCGACGACTTCGGCGCGCTGGCCGGCCGGCGCATCGCGGTCGGCGCGCCGGGCAGCGGCACCGAGGCGGTCGCCCGGGCCCTGCTCGAGGGAGTCGGCCTGCCGGCCACCGGCCCGAACTTCCTCAGCCTCCCCGCCACCGAGGCGCGCGAACGGCTCGAGCGCGGGGCGATCGACGCCGCCTTCTTCGTATCCTCCTACCGCGACGCCAACGTGGCGGCGCTCCTCCACCGGCCGGACGTTCACCTGCTCGGCTTCCGGCGCGACGCCGCCTACAGCGGCAACTTCCGCTATCTCTCCGCGATGCGGATCCCGCCGGGCCTGCTCGACATTCGAGCCGACCTGCCGCGGGAGCCGATCACGCTGCTGGCGCCGGCGGCGCTCCTCGTCTGCCGGGAGACGCTCCATCCGCGCGCGGTCGAGCAGATCCTCTCGGTGGCCCAGGCGGTGCACGGGACGGGAAGCCTGCTCGATCCGCCCGGGCGCTTCCCCACGCGCGACGGGGTGGACGTCCCGCTGCACGATGCGGCCGACTCCTACCTGGCGCGCGGCGAGTCGTTCCTCTCGCGCGTGCTGCCGTACTGGGCGCTCCGGTGGGTGATCCAGCTCCGGGTGCTCCTGCTGCCGCTCATCGCGATCTGGGTGCCCCTCTTCAAGATCCTGCCGTGGCTGCTGCGGTGGCGGGGCAACCGGGTGCTCGAGCAACACTACGCGCTGCTCCGGGAGGCGGAGGCCGCGCTCGCGGGCGCGGCGGATCCGGAGGCGCTACGGCATGAGATCACGCGGCTCGAGTCCCTGCGCGGGCAGATCGAAGGGCTGGCGCGCCGCCTCTCGCTGCCGCATCAGCGCGACGTCTACCACTGCCGCCTGCACGTGGCCCTCGTGCTGAACGAAGCCCGCGACCGCCTCCACCGCGCCGAGGCCGCTCCCACGCCTCCCTAGCGTTCAGCGGCGGCTGCGGGCGGAGAGGACGCCCGCGCGCGATGTGCGGAAGCGGCGCCGGGCGCGGCGCTTGGCGACCCGCCGGCGGGCCCGATCGCCCACGATCACGAGGACCAGGCCGATGCAGAATCCGCCGAGTCCGATCCAGACCGCGGGCAGATTGCCGGCGAGCCGCAGCCCGAGCACCTCCACCGTCCGCTCGCCGCCGGTGCCCGCCGAGCCGGCCAGGCGCGTTCCCGCCACCACGAAGGCCACGAGGGTGACGAGCGGCAGGATCACGCCCTGCACGCCCACCGCGAGGCAGGCGCGCGTCACCACCCGGCGGATCAGCGGGGCGCGCCCGATGAAGAGCATCGCGATCACCGAGCCCACCGCCCAGACCGCGAGCATCGCGTGCGTGGTCAGGGTGCCGGGCTTGCCCGCGTTGACGACGGTCGTGATGACGAGCAGGGAGGCCGCGCCCGCGGCGGTCCCGCCCACCAGCGTGGCGAAGGCCTTCGCGAGACGGCGCGGCCAGCGCGCCCGATTCCGGCGTGGCGCCTTCGGCGGCGGCTCCTTGAGGAGCAGCCGCCACAGCACGAGGCTGGCGACCAGATAGACGACGAGGCCGACCAGCACCAGGACGTTGGTGCCGGGCATGCCGCCTAGGGGGCTTTCCAGATCACCCGTTCGGAGGCGTCACCGAGGGCCAGCCTCGGCACGCCGCCC
>CAMLFJ010000142.1 GCA_946479205.1 uncultured bacterium
ACGAGCGGGGCTGGAGGATGCGCTTGATGGCGCGGCGCAGGGCGGCGACCTTGAACGGCTTCGGGAGCAGGGGCGCGTGGACCACCTTCAGGAAGCCGTCGAAGGCGGAGGTGTTGGCGAGCCCGGACATGAACACGAAGTGCGGCGGGTTGCTCGGCCAGCGGCTGGCCACCGCCGAGTAGAGGCTCGGGCCGTCGACCTCGGGCATCATCAGGTCGGACACGATCAGGTCATAGCACTGCCGGCCGAGCAGGCGGAGGGCCTCGAAGGCGTTGCCGCTGGCGTCCACGTCGTGGCCGTCGGCGCGCAGGCTCGAGACGATGAGGTCCCGGGCGCCGGGGTCGTCGTCGACGACGAGGATGCGGCCGGTCGTGATGGTGGCGCTCGCCTGGAGGCCCATGATGCCCATCAGGAGTGCATCGGCAGTGCCAGCGGAAATTGACGTCGTCATGGGGACTTGCGAGGGACGCCGGCGGGCGCTGTTCGGCGCGTGACGCTTCTGGCGTGTAGGAACTACTCGCTACCCCCGGCGGCGCGGATCGCCTGCCAGACACGCTCCGGGCTCACCGGCATGTCGAGGTGCCGGACCCCGAGGGGGGCCAGCGCGTCGTTGACCGCGTTCATCAGCGCGGGCAGGGCCCCCACCGTGCCGGCCTCGCCCACCCCCTTGGCGCCCAGCGGGTTGACCCGGGTCGGTACCTCGTGGGCGTCCACGTCGAACAGCGGCATCTCGTCGGCGTGCGGCATCGCGTAGTCCATGAACGAGCCGGCGAGCACCTGGCCCGTCTCGTCGTAGGTCAGCACCTCGGCCAGGCCTTGGCCCAGGCCCTGGACGATGCCGCCATGGATCTGCCCCTTCACCAGCAACGGGTTGATCATGCGCCCGACGTCGTCCACCACGGTGTAGCGCACCACGCGCACGACCCCGGTCTCGACGTCCACCTCGACCTCGCAGACGTGGCAGCCGTTGGGGAAGGTGACCGCGGGCGGCGTGAACGCGGCGGTGTCGCTCCAGCCCGGCTCGAGGCCGGCCGGGAGCTGGCGCGGCTGATACGCGGTGCGGGCCACGCGGCTCCACGCGACGTCGCGGTCGGTGCCCGCGACGACGAAGCGCCCGTCGCGCAGCGCGACGTCCTCGGGCGCCGCCTCCAGCAGGTGCGCGGCGATGCGACGGCCGCGCTCGATCGTCTTCTCGGTGGCGCGCAGCACCGCCGAGCCCCCGACCGACATGGCGCCCGAGCCGCCGTTGCCCCGGCCCGCGTCGAGCGCGTCGCTGTCGCCCGCGAAGACCTGGATGCGGTCGGGCGGCAGGCCGAGGCGATCGCAGACGATCTGAGTGAACGCGGTCTCGTTGCCCTGGCCCATCGAGGTCGAGCCCGCGAAGAGCGAGACGGAGCCGTCCGGGTTGACGCGCACCTCCGCGGTGTCGGGATTGACCGCGGTGTAGGGGCCGCCCGCGACCTCGATCGGGTTCGCGATGCCGAGGCCCAGGAGCTTGCCCTGCCCGCGCGCCTCGGCCCGGCGCCGCTCGAAGCCCGCGCGATCGGACTGGGTCAGGGCCATCGTCATGCTCCGCTCGAAGTCGCCGCAGTCGTAGGTGAAGACGAGGCCGGTCTTGAACGGCATCGCGGAGGCCGGGATGAGATTGCGGCGGCGCAGCTCGACCGGGTCGATCCCGAGCTCGCGCGCGGCCACGTCGATGACGCGCTCGATCGCGTACGTCGCCTCCGGCCGCCCGGCCCCGCGGTACGGGCCGGTCGGCGTGGTGTTGGTGAACACGCCGGTGCTCTCGATGTGGATCGCGGGCGTGGTGTACACGCCGGCCAGGCCGCCCACGTTGTTGGTCGCGGGGCCCGCGCTGCGCGGCGTGAGGTAGGCGCCGATGTCCACCTTGAGCGCGACCCGCAGCCCGACGAAGCGACCATCGGCGTCGAGCGCCAGCTCGGCGGTGGTCACGTTGTCGCGGCCGTGCTCGTCGCTGAGAAAGCCCTCGCGGCGGCTGGACGTCCACTTCACCGGCCGGCCGAGCCGCTTCGCGGCCCAGCACACCAGCACCAGCTCCGGGTAGATGCCGCTGCGCATGCCGAAGCTGCCGCCGACCTCGCTGGTGATCACGCGGACCTGCCCGTGGGGCACGCGGAAGATCTGCTCGGCGAGCAGGGCGCGGAGGCCGTGCGGGCCCTGGATGCCGGTGTGCAGCGTGTAACGGCCGGTGCGGCGGTCGAACTCGCCGACCGCGGCGCGCGGCTCCATCGGCGCGGCGGCCACGCGCGTCACCACGAAGTCGAGGCGCGTGACGTGGGCCGCGCCCGCGAAGGCGCGCGCCACCGCGTCGCGCGCGCCGGCCTCCCAGACGAAGGCCACGTTGTCGGGCGCCTCGTCCCAGACCGCGGCCGCGCCGCCGCCGGTCGCGCGGGCGGCGCCGCTCACCGCGGGCAGGGGCTCGTAGTCGACCGCGACCAGCTCCGCGGCGTCGGCGGCCGCTTCCGGGCTCGTGGCCACCACGAGCGCGAGCGGGTCGCCCACGTGGCGGACGCGGTCGCGGATCAGCGCGGGCCGCGGGGTGGGGAAGGCGGGCGAGCCGTCGCGGCGCTTGCGCGAGGCGTCGGTCGGCAGGTCGCCGAGGCCGTCGGCCGCGAGATCGGCGCCGGTGAGCACCGCGAGCACGCCGGGCGCCCGGAGCGCGGCGGCGGGATCGATGCGCCGGATCCGCGCGTGCGCGTGCGGCGAGCGCACCACGGCCGCGTAGGCCTGGCGCGGGAGGTTCACGTCGTCCGAGTAGCGGCCGAGCCCCTGGACGAGGCGCGGGTCCTCCAGGCGGGAGACGGACTGGCCGATCGCGAATTTCTGGACGGTGATCGGATCGCTCATGGGGGCGGGCCGCTACTATGCCACGCGAGCAGAGCACGGGCAACGCGCCCCCTCACCCTGCCCTCTCCCCCTCCGGGGGCGAGGGTATTCGAGAACCCTCTCCCCTCTGGGGAGAGGGCAGGGTGAGGGGCGGGCAGGGTGAGGGGCGCGCTACCGCCGGGCGAGGCGGGCGAACGCGGGCAGGTACGGGCGGACGGCGCCGAGGCCGGTGCGGGCGGCGAGGGCGCGGACCAGCTCGCGGACGTCGCCGCGGGCACCCGGGTCGTGCAGGCGGAGCGACAGCGTGGCGGAGGCCAGGCGGCCCACCGCGGAGAGCAGGAAGAGCACGTGCAGGTTGCTCCACGCCTCGCCGGCGAGCTCGAAGTGCGCCGGGATGAGCGCGGCGAGCTGGCCGGCCAGCATCGAGGCCAGGCCGAAGCCCAGGCCGCCTGCGGTGGCGAAGGCGGCCAGGTAGAACGGGCGCGAGGCGCGCGGGGCCAGGCCGATGGTCAGGTCGAAGGCGGCGATGTTGTGGCCCGACCAGAGGAAGGCCGCGAACATCGCGTCGAGCGCGATCGGCCAGAGGCGGTCCGGGGTGACGAAGAACCACGTGAGCGGCACCGCCGCGATGCCGAAGGAGCAGAAGACCACGACCGGGCCGGCGCCGATGCGATCCACCGCGTGGCCCCAGAACCGGGCCGAGACGATGCGCACCGCGGCCACGCCGACGCCATGGGCGGCCACCACCAGAAAGCCGGTCTGCAGGTTCGTCAGCATGTGGTACGCGAAGAAGCTGGCCGAGATGCCCACCGCCGCGTTCCAGGCGAAGAGGTAGCCGAGGAAAGGCCGCGCCCGCCGATCGCGCAGCGCGTGCCCGAGCGCCTGCCACGCCGAGACCGCGGGCTCCGCGGCGATGGGCGGCTCGTGCTGGCGCAGCATCAGCACCACGCTCACCACGCCGGCCAGGAAGGCGGCCGCGGTGAGCGCGGAGAGCGCGGCGCCGGTCCAGCCGATCGGCGCGAGCCGGTCCAGGAGGATGGCGGCGCCGAGCGAGGTCAGCGTGCCCGCGACGCTCAGGAAGATCGTCCGGCGCCCGAAGAAGCGCCCGCGCAGGCGATCCGGCACGAGGTCGCCCATCCACGCCACCCACGCGCTGTTGCCGATCACGCTCGCCACCGTGCTGATCGCGACGATGCCGAGGAAGAGGTGGAGCTTGGTGCCCGGCGTCGTGTCGAGCGTCGGCAGAGCGAGGAGCGGGAGGAACGTCAGGCGCGAGATGCCGACGGCCCAGAGGGCGACCGTCTTGCGGCTGCGCGCGCTCGTGAACCACGCGGCGGGCAGGCTCGCCACCTGGGCGCCGAGCGGCAGCGCGCCGAGGAAGCCGATCACCGCCGCGCTCGCGCCCAGGTAGAGGGCCCAGCCGGTGATGACCGCTCCGGTCGCGCAGGCTGCAAAAATTTCCGCGAAGGCCCCCTCCGCCACCGCGGCGTTCAGCGAGCGGCGCAGCGGGCGTCCGGGAGCCGGGGCCCGGCCGGCGGTGCGATCCGACCCGGGGGCGCCGGTGAGCGCGGGGCTCGAGGCCGGGAGCGATTCTCCGGACTGCGGGATCGAGAAGGCGGAGGCGATGCGGGCGAGCGAGGCCAGCACGGCGGAGGCGCGGAGCGTCTTCAAGGCAGCATTTGCAATTGCACGTCGCGGGCCATCATCGGTCGCTCGATTTGGCGCGGGTTCCCGTCAATAGGGGATGCACGCGGGACCGGAGGAGCGACGTCCGGCGTCAGCGGACTGACACGGATCGGCGAGGGCCCGGATGAGGTAGACTCCCGCCCATGCGAATCGGGGTGCTCATTCCCACGCGTGGCGCGGTGATGGAGTCGGCGCGGCGGCCGCCCGTCGAGACCTGCTGGACCATGGCCCGCCGGGCCGACCAGGCCGGCTACGACGCGGTCTGGGTGGGCGACAGCATCGTGGCCAAGCCGCGCCTCGACGCGCTGACGACCCTGGCCTACCTGGCCGGGATCACCACGCGGGTGCGCCTCGGGACCGCGGTCCTGCTCCCGGCGCTGCGCCACCCGGTGGCGCTGGCCCAGCAGCTCGCCAACGTCGACCAGATCTCCCGGGGCCGGCTGGTGCTGGGGCTGGGCGTGGGCTGGAGCCTGCCCAGCGCGGAGCGCGAGTGGGCCGCGTGCGGGGCCAATCACAAGGCCCGGGTGCGGCGGCTCGAGGAGCACATCGCGATCTGGCGGAAGCTGTGGACGGGCGAGCCGGTCACGCATCACGGCGAGGACCTGGACCTGGTGGACCACACCATCGGGCCGCTGCCGTGGCGGACCGAGGGCCCGCCCATCCTGATCACCGCGGGGAATCGCGGCGAGCTCCTGCCCGCCCAGTTCGAGCGGTTCGGGCGCCTCGGCGACGGGATCATCACGACCTACGTGCACTTCGAGGAGATCCCGGCGATCCGCGAGCGCGCGCTGGACGCCCTCGCGCGGCACGGCCGGCCCCGCGCGGAGTTTCCGCTCTGTGTCTACACGACGGTGCGGCTCGACGACGACGTGGCGACCGCCCAGCGCGTCACCACCGAGTTTCTGACCACGTACTACGGTGGCGGGGTGCACGAGCGGGGCGCGATGGGCCTCGGGCCCGCGCCGGTGGTGATCGAGACGATCGGGCGGTACGCGGCGGTCGGCGTGACCGACCTCTGCATTCGATTCATCGGCAACGATCAGGTGGCGCAGCTCGAGCGATTCACCGACGAGGTGTTGCCGGCGGTGCGGTAGGCCCCTCACCCTGCCCTCTCCCCAGGGGGGAGAGGGTTCTCGGAGGAGATGCGATGACCGAGTTCCCGAAGCTCACGTACGACGCGCTGACGGTCGGTGAGGAGTTCGTGTCGGACACGCACCTGGTGACGCCGGAGGACATCGAGGCCTACGCGTTCGCGGTGGACGACCACCATGAATGGTACTCGGGGCCGTCGCCCTTCGGCGGGGCGGTGGCGCATCCCACCCTGATGGCCAACCAGGCCCTGTCGCTGCGGCACAGCAAGTACATCGTGCACGCGGGGCTGCACGCCAGGATGGAGTTCAACTTCCTCGAGCCGGTGCGGCCCGGCATGCGCGTGCAGACGAGCGGGCGGGTCATCGACAAGTACGAGCGCCGCGGCCGGCAGTACATGGTCACCGAGTACGCCACCCGGGACGAGCAGGGAACGACGCTCGTGCGGGGGCAGTTCACACAGATGCTGATCCCGGAGGGCACGCGCCATGTCAGTCGCTGAGGCGGTCGCGGTCGGAGAGAAGCTGCCGGCGCTCACGAAGGAGATGACGCAGCGGCGGATCGACGTCTACTCGGGGGTGAAGCCGCGCTCGATCCACACCGACGAGGGGTGGGCCCACCAGAAGGGGTTCCGCACCACACTGGCGCAGGGGATGATGTCCACTGCCTACGTCTCGGAGATGATGACGCGCCTCCTCGGTGCGGGTTTCGTCAAGGGCGGCACGATCTCCATGGCCTTCATCAAGCCGGTGTACGCGGGCGACCGGCTGACCGTGCACGGGGTGGTGAAGGAGACGCGGCCCGAGGGCGCGGGGGGCACGCGTGTCGTCGTCGAGGTGTGGTGCCAGAATCAGCACGGCGAGAAGACCGCGGTCGGCACGGCGAGCGGCCTCGCCCTGTAGCCCCTCACCCTCACCCTCTCCCCAGAGGGGAGAGGGAACTCGCGCTCTCCACCCTCTCCCCTCAGGGGAGAGGGCAGGGTGAGGGGCCCTGGGGGTGAGGGGCCCCGGTGCTGAGGGGCCCGGGATCTAGATCGCGAGCACGTTCCGTCCGAGCGGGCGGCCCTCGCGGAGCGCGGTGAAGGCGTCCTCGATCTCGGCGAGCGGAATGACGCGGTCCACGATCGGCCTGATGCGCCCCTGGGCCACCAGGTCCATCGTCTCCGCCAGCTCCTGCTTGGTGTTGGCGCGCGAGCCCACGATCTCGAGCTCGCTGCGCACCAGCTCGCGCGGCAGCACCGACAGCGGTACCTCGGGCGTGTAGCCCACGAAGACCAGCCTCCCGGCGCGCCGCAGGCTCTGCAGGCTGGACGGCAGCGTCTGCGCGCTGGCGACGAACTCGAGCACCACGTCCACGCCGAGGCCGTCCGTGAGCGTGCGCACCGCCTCGTGGAACGGGCCGCTGCGCGCGTCCACCACCGCGTCGGCGCCCAGGCTCCGGGCCAGCTCGAGCCGCGCGTCGTTCACGTCCACCGCGATCACCCAGCCGCCGGCCAGCTTGGCCATCTGCAGCGCGTGCAGGCCCACGCCGCCGACCCCGATCAGGGCCAGCGTGGTGCCGGGACGCACCTGGGCCCGCTTGGTGATCGCGTGATACGACGTGGCGACCGCGTCGCCCAGGATGCACGCGGCCTCGAGCGAGACGTGATCCGGCACCTTGCAGAGGTTCACGCCGGGAGTCTTCACGTACTCCGCGAAGCCGCCGTCGATGCTGAAGCCGTGCTGGCGGACTTCCGAGCACAGCGTGTCCCGTCCCACGCGGCAGGCGGGGCACCGGCCGCACGTCACGTAGAAGTTCACCACGACGCGGTCGCCCGGGGCGAAGCCGCGCACCTCGCGGCCGACCTCCGCGACCTCGCCCGCGATCTCGTGGCCCATGATCAGCGGGATCACGCCCAGGCCCAT
>CAMLFJ010000143.1 GCA_946479205.1 uncultured bacterium
GAGTATCACGGCACCGCCGCGTGGCGTCAAGCCGCTGCCTGCCCGCCCGCGCTTGACGACTTTCCCGGACGCCCGTACCGTGACGACCATGTCGACCCCGCCCCTCACCACGGCCCAGGAGCTGATGCGCGATCTCTGGGAAGCGCACGTGCGGTACGAGTTCGGAACCCGCAACACCGAGGACACCCTCGCCACCATGGTCGCCGACGCCTACGTCAACCACATCCCGGTGTTGACCGGCGGGGTGGGCCGGGACGAGCTGCGGGAGTTCTACTCCAAGCGCTTCATTCCGCAGATGCCCCCGGACACGGAGATGACTCCGATCTCGCGCACCATCGGCACCGACCAGGTGGTGGACGAGATGGTGGTCACGTTCACCCACACGATACGGATGGACTGGATGCTGCCCGGCCTGGCCCCGACCGGGAAGCGCGTCGAGATTGCCCTGGTCGCGATCGTCCACTTCCGGGACGGCAAGCTGGCCCACGAGCACATCTACTGGGACCAGGCCTCGGTACTCGTCCAGCTCGGCCTGCTCGACCCCTCGCTCCTGCCGGTGGCCGGCCGCGAGACCGCCCGCAAGGCGCTCGATCCACGCTTGCCGTCGAACGCGCTGATCGAGCGGGCCGACCGCGCCCGACCCAAATGACCGCCCGTCGGACCGCGCCCTACGGTATGCTCTACGGCAATCGCTTCTATCCCGCACCGTAGCGGAGACCAATCGCCCTATGTCGAACACGAGCCCCACCGCGCTGCTCCTGAACGTCGGTCACGCGATGGACCACCTCTTCCTGCTGATCTTCGCCACCGCGGTGGCCGGGATCGCGGCGCAGTGGGGGATGGTCTGGCAGGACCTGATGCCCTACACGGTGGGCGCCTTCGTGATGTTCGGGCTGGGCTCGCTGCCCGCGGGGCGCCTCGGCGATCTCTGGGGCCGGCGCGTGATGATGATCATCTTCTTCCTGGGGCTCGGAGGAGCCGGGCTCGTGGTGTCGATGGCCCAGCGGCCCTGGCAGCTCGCGGTCGCGCTCACCCTGATGGGAGCCTTCGCGTCCATCTATCACCCGGTCGGCATCCCGATGATCGTGCAGAACTCGACGCGCCCGGGCTTCACCATCGGCCTCAACGGGCTCGCGGGCAACCTGGGCATCGCGTTCGCGGCCATCCTGACCGGCTTCCTGGTCCAGCAGGTGGGCTGGCGCACGGCCTTCGTGGTCCCGTCCCTGCTCGCGATCACGTGCGGCATCCTCTTCGCGCTGGTGGTGCCGCGCGAGGAGATGGCGCCCGCCAAGAAGCCCCGGCGCCAGGTGGACCTGCCGCCCTCGGTGATGGCGCGGATCTTCTTCGTGATGTCGCTGGCCGCGGTGTCGAGCAGCATGATCTTCAACTTCACCACCAACGGGAACAACCAGCTCCTGGCCGAGCGGCTCCGCGGCCTGGTGGACAATCCGGCCACCCTCGGCGTTCTCCTCGCGGTGGTCTACACGGTCGCCTCGTTCGCCCAGATCGTGGTGGGCAAGCTGATCGATCGCTACCCGCTCAAGTACGTCTACCTGCCCATCGTGGCCGCCCAGGTCCCGCTCTTCGCGCTGGCCGCCCGCTCGGAGGGCTGGGCGCTGTACGCGCTCATGCTCCTGTTCATGGTGGTCGTGTTCGGGGCCATCCCGTTCATCGACGCCATGATCGTGCAGTACGTGGACGATCGGATGCGCTCCCGGGTGGCCGGCATGCGCCTCGCGGTGTCCTTCGGGGTGAGCGCGCTCGCGGTGTACCTGCTGGGGCCGACGGTCAAGGCGGCGGGCTTCACCACGCTGCTGCTGGTGATGGCGGGCATCTCGTCGCTCACCACGCTCTTCGTGTCGCTGCTGCCCGGACGCATCCCGTCCCACGCGCCCGCCGCCGCGCCCGCGCCGGCGCGCTAGCGCGGCGACCGGGAGGCCGTCCATGCCCGATCCGGCCTTCACTCCGGGCGCGCACCGGCTCGCCGAGCCGCGCTGGTTCGAGGACCTGCAGCTGGGCGAGCGCTTCCTCAACCCCTCCCGCACCATGACCGAGGCCCTCTTCGCGGCCTTCCAGCTCGCCTCCGCCGACAATCACCCGATTCACTACGACCGCGAGTACTGCCACACCCACGGTCACCGCGACCTGCTCGCCCACGGGCTCCTCGTCACCGCCCAGGCCGCGGCCGGCGCGGGCATGTTCCCGCACGGGATCGGTGAATCGCTGATCGCGTTCCTCGAGCAGTCGTCCCGCTTCCTCAAGCCGGTCTACGTGGGGGACACCGTGTACCCGGCGCTCACGATCACCGCGCTCGAGCCCGGGCGCACCACCGGCGTGGTCGTCATGCGCGCCACCGTGCACAACCAGGCGGGCGATCTGGTGATGGAAGGCGAGCACCGCTACCTGCTGCGGCGAAAGCGGCCCGCCTGACCTCCATCCCGTCCGGCCCGACCGCGCGCTGATGCCGCGCCCGGATACCCGCCGCTGGCTGATCGTGGGCGCGTTGTTCGTGGTGAGCTACGGCATCTCGACGCCGCTCGCCGCCTACGGCGTCTTCCTCCCCGTGCTCGCGGACCACTTCGGCTGGAGCCGCGGCGCGATCTCGGCCGCGCTGTCCGTCAACCTGCTGGTGGGCGGCGTGGCCGGCTTCGGGGTCGGCGCGCTCGCGGACCGCCGCGGGCCCCGCCTGCTCCTCGTGTTGACGGTGATCCTGGCCGGCACCGCTTTCGCGCTCGTCTCGGTGGTCACCGCGCTCTGGCAGCTCTACCTGCTCATCGGGCTCCTGGGCGGGATCGGGATGTCGAGCTTCTACCTGCTGAGCACCGCCACCGTCACCCACTGGTTCGACGAGCGCCGGGGCCTGGCGCTGGCCCTCGTGCTGGTGGGGTTCAATCTCGGCTACATCAGCGGCGGCCCGCTGGCCGCCTGGCTCATCACGCACATGGGGTGGCGCACCGCCTACTGCGTCCTGGGCGGCGGCTGCGGGCTGCTGAGCTTCTGCGCCGCGATCACGGTGCGCCTCCCGCGCCCCACCGAGCGGCGAGACCTCCTGCGGGCGGCGCCCGGCCCGGTCGGCGCCGGGGTGACGCTGCGCCAGTCCCTCGCCGACCCGCGCCAGTGGGGACTGAATCTCTCCTGGCTGCTGCTCGGCGGGCTCGCCCTCATGATCTCGGTGCACGCGGTTCCGTTCGCGCGCGACCGCGGGGTGAGCCTGGCCGACGCCTCGCTCGCGCTCACCGCCTACGGGATCGGCTCGGTGGCGGGACGGCTCACCGCGGGATTCATCTCGGACCGGGTCGGCACGCGTCTCACCATCAACACCGCCTACGTGTTCGAGACCGTCGCGCTGCTCGCCCTGCTGTGGTTCCCCTCGCGCGCCGCGCTGCTCGCCTCGCTCGTGCTGTTCGGGGCCGGCTTCGCCGCCTCCGACACCATGGTCGTCAAGGTGATCCCGGAAGTGTTCGGGGTGCGGGCGATCGGGGCCATCATGGGGATCCTGACCCTCGGCTGGCGCCTGGGCGCCGCGATCGGTCCCGCGGCGGCCGGCTTCCTCTACGACGTGACCGGCTCCTACACCATCCCGTTCGGCGCGGCCCCGGTCGCGGTCGCGCTGAGCTGGCTCCTCTTCACGCTCAGCACTTCCCGTCCCCGCAGGTCACCGCATATTGCCGGTGTGACCTAGGGAGTAGCGGCCGGGCTGCGGCCATACCGTGAGGCCGTGGGGCTCCTTGCCGACGCGGATGCTGCGGACCTCGCCGCTGGTGGTGTCGATGGCGTAGACCAGGTTGTCGAACCGCCCGGAGAGCCACAGCACCTTGCCGTCGATGCTCACGTTGCCCATGTCGGGGCTGCCCCCGCCCGGGATCGGCCAGGTGGCCACGATCTGGCGGGTGGCGAAGTCGAGCACCGAGACGCTCCCCTTGCCCTTGGGCGGCCCGAACACGTGCGAGGAGCCGCGATTGGCCACGTAGAGCTTGGTGCCGTCGCGGCTCGGGTACAGACCGTGCGTGCCGATCCCGGTCTTGATGAACGCGGTCTCGGTGAAGGTGGCGCCGTCCACCACGAAGACGCCGCCCGCCTTCATGTCGGCCACGAAGTAGGTGCCGCCGTCGGGCGAGCTGCGGATGTCCTGGGGCATGCCGCCCCGCGACAGCTTGAGATAGCCCAGCACCTTCCGGTTCGCGAGGTCGATGCGGGCGAGGCTGCCCTGGAACTCGCAGGTGAAGATCGCGATGCGCCCGTCGATGGAGAAGTCGGCGTGGTTGATGCCCTTGCACTGGGGCACCGCGATCGAGTACTGCATCGCCATCGTCTGCGGATCGCGGAAGTCGAGCCGCTTGAGCGCCTCCGCCACCACGATCGCGGACTTCCCGTCCGGCGTGAAGTACATGTTGTACGGGTCCTCGACCATGATGGTCTTGCCCGGCTTGCCGGTGGTGGGATCGATGGGGGTGAGGCTGCCGTCGGGCCGCCCCTCCGCGTTGTTGGTCACCCACAGCGTCTTCATGTCCCACGAGGGCACCACGTGCTGCGGGTTGATGCCCACCGCGAAGCGGTCCACCACCTTCATGGTGGCCGGATCGATGACGGTCACGTCGTTGCCCTGCCGGTTGGGCACGTAGATGCGCGGGAGCGCGCCCGCCACCGCGGGGCTCATCTTGTCCGAGCGGATCTCGCTGTAGAGGTTGGTGGGATCCGGCACCGGCGGCATGCCGGGCACGGTCTCGACCGGGCGCGCGCCCTGCGCGGCGGCGACTCCGGCCCACAGGGCGACGATCGAAGCGATCCAGCGCAGCGTGGCACCCATACGTGTCGTCTCCTCAGCGATGCGTGATGGATTTCCGGACCGCGTCCACGGTCCGGCTCACGATCAGCTCGACGCCCGGCCGGCCCAGCTCGGCGGTGGCGCGGGTCGGGTCGCCGTCCACCCCGTCGCCCGGGCTGCCGGGCCGCAGACGATCCGCCCGGACCAGGCGCGCGTCGGTGGCCAGCATCAGCGCGGTGTCGGTGAGTCCGGCGTGCCGGCCCAGCTCGGCGTCGGTGTAGCCGCGCGCCTTGAGCAGCCGCGGCACCTCGGTCTCGGCGGCCCGGTAGTACTCCTCGATCGCGTGCACGCGCGCGCCGCCGGCCGCCCACTCGCGATTGAGCCGGGCCGCCACCGCCTTCTGCCCCGCCTGGGTGGAGCCGTGGTCGCCGAGCAGGACGATGTTCTGGAAGCCGTGCTGCTTGAAGCTGCGGGCCGCCCACTCCAGCACCTTCTGGAAGGCGTCGTCCGGGGTGGTGATCGTGCCGGGGTAGCGCATGTGGGCGGTGGGCGGAGCGATGGCCCCTTCCGGCACGTAGGCGATCACCGGCGCGACCAGCGCGTCGCCGAGCTGCCGGGCGATGTCCTGGGCCAGGATCTTCACGCGCGCGTTGTGCTTGCCGAGCGCCATGTGGGGCCCGTTCTGCTCGGTGCCCCCGGCCGGGACGATGATGGTGGTCTTGCCCGCCCGGACCGCGTCGCGGACCTCCGTCCAGGTGAGCTCCTCGAGGAGCACGCTGTCGGGGGTCTGGGCTCCCGCCCCGGCCGCCGTCGCGAGCACGGCGAGGGCCGCCGCCAGGATGTGCGATCGCATCGGAATGATCATAATCCTTAAACAATTAACCACCTGTCATGTTTCCCGCCCCGGGGGGCCCGCTTGACAGGTGGGGGCCCAGAGCCTAGTGTTCCCCCGTGCAAGTCAGGTCCGAAGGGGTGCTCGGCACGACGGCCGTCGCGCCGCACCGGCTTCGATGGAGCCGCCAGCTCCGCCGCGTCACCCACAGCGCCGTGGTCGTCGCGGGCGCGGTCTGCGTGGTCGGCATCGTGCTGGTGGCGGCGCTCGCCGGCTCCATCGCCCCACGCGATCCGGACGACCAGAACTTCGATCTGATCGAGGCCCGCCCGAGCGCCCAGGCCCTCTTCGGCACCGACCGCTTCGGGCGCGACGTGCTGAGCCGCGTGATCCACGGCACCCGCATCTCGCTCTACGTGGCGGTGACGTCGATCGCGGTGGCGATGGCGCTCGGGGGCATCCTCGGGCTCACCGCCGGCTACCTGGGCGGAGCCTGGGACAACGTCATCAACCGGGTGCTCGACATCTTCTTCAGCATCCCCGGGCTGCTGCTCTCGGTCGGGGTGGCCGCGATGCGCGGCCCCGGCGTCAACAGCGCGGTGATCGCGATCGCGGTGGTCTACGTGCCGCTCTTCGCCCGGGTCATGCGCGGGCCGGTGCTCGCCGAGCGGGAGAAGGAGTACGTGGAGGCCATTCGCGCGCTCGGGGCCACCCGCTGGGTGGTCGCGCTGAAGCACGTGCTGCCCAACGTGATCTCGCCCTTCGTCGTCCAGGGCACGGTGGCCCTCTCGCAGGCCATTCTCATCGAAGCGTCGCTGAGCTACCTGGGCCTCTCCGCCCAGCCCCCTACCCCGTCCTGGGGCAACATGCTGAACGAGGGACGGACCTATCTCGAGACCGCGCCGTGGATCTCCGTCTTCCCGGGCATCGCGATCATGATCACGGTCCTCGCCTTCAATCTGCTGGGCGACGGCCTGCGCGATGTCCTCGACCCCGGCGCCCGCTGATCCCGACACAGGAGGAACGACCATGCCCATCGACCACGGCTCACCCCGCTCCCACCTCAGCCGCCGCCAGCTCCTCAAGGCGGGCGGCCTCACGCTCGGCGCCCTCGCGGTCGGCCGTCGCGCCACCGCGCAGAGCCCGAAGCCGGGCGGCAGCCTGATTTCGGCGCAGGCCACCGAGGCCACCGGGCTCGACCCGCAGCTCGTCCCCGCGCTCTCCCGCAGCCGGCGCTCGCCCATGATGTACAGCCAGCTCGTGCGCTTCGACGAGAACATGACCCCGAATCCGGAGCTGGCCGAGTCGTGGGAGATCAGCAAGGACAGCCTCACCTGGACGTTCAAGCTCCGGCAGGGCGTGAAGTTCCACGACGGCCAGGAGCTGACCTCCGCGGACGTGAAGTTCACCTTCGACCGCCTCTTCGAGAAGTCCCCCGGCAAGTCCGACTTCATCGCGGTGGACAAGGTCGAGCCGGCCGGCAAGTACGCGGTGAAGTTCGTGACCAAGGAGCCGTTCGCCGGGCTGCTCGCGGCCCTCGGCGGGTTCTGGGGCTTCATCATCAGCGAGGCGGGGATCAAGAAGCACGGCGATCTCAACAAGGCCGCGCTGGGGACCGGTCCCTTCATGCTCGAGGACTGGAAGGTGGAGCAGCAGCTCGTGCTGAAGAAGAACCCCTACTACTGGAAGAAGGGCCTGCCCTACGTGGACGAGCTGGTGCTCCGGGTCATCCCCGACGAGGCCAACATCGTGGCCGCGCTCCGCACCGGGCAGATCCACCACGCCTTCATCGAGGACAACAAGAACTACAACCTCCTCAAGGACGAGAAGACCCTCACCGGCTACCGCAGCTCGCGCCTCGGCTACGACTACCTCAACATCACCGCGACCCGCGGGCCGCTCAAGGACGTGCG
>CAMLFJ010000144.1 GCA_946479205.1 uncultured bacterium
GGTGGCGCGGAAGGCGCGCAAGGCCAGCGAGCGGATCTCCTCGGTGACCTCGGGCGAGAGCGGCGCCGGCACCTTGAACGTGGTCTGCCCCGCGCCGTACTTGGTGTCGTAGTCGTACCACTCGCCGGGGAAGCAGACCTCGCCGGGCACCGAGACGCGCGGCTCGTCGTTGCCGAGCACCGCCACCTCCACCTCGCGGGCCTGGATCCCGCGCTCGACGACGATGCGGCGGTCGTGGCGCGCGGCCAGGTCGATGGCGGCGGGCAGATCCTCGGCCGCCTTCACCTTGCTGATGCCGACGCTCGAGCCCAGGTTCGCCGGCTTGACGAAGCACGGGAAACCGATCTCCTTCGCGATGCCGCGCGCGATGACCGCGGGCTCGCGCTCCCAGTCGTGCCGGCGCACCACCGCGTACTCGACGATCGGCAGCCCGTGGGCGCGGAAGAGATCCTTCATGGCGACCTTGTCCATGCCGACCGCGGAGGCGAGCACGCCCGCGCCGGTGTACGGCACGCCCGCCAGCTGCAGCAGGCCCTGGACGGTGCCGTCCTCGCCCTGGGGGCCGTGCAGCAGCACCAGCACCACGTCCAGCCGGTCACGGAGGCCGGGCGGCAGGCCCTCGGACGTCTCCATGCGCATGAGCGACGTGCCGCTGCTCTGGGCCGCGGCGCGCTCGAGGAGCTCGTGCTTGGTGTGCGCGTCGGGATCGCCCGAGGTGAGGGCGAGCTGGGCGGCGTCCGCGGCCAGGGCGCGCAGCGGGTCGCCGCCCATCAGCCAGCGGCCGTCCTTGGCGATGCCGATGGGCACCAGCTCGAAGCGATTCTTGTCCATCGCCGCCATCACCGACGCGGCGCCGGCCAGGGAGACCTCGTGCTCGCCCGAGCGGCCGCCGAAGACGACCCCCACCCGGAGCTTCCGGGGCTTTTCCGCCATGATTTTAGTTGTATCAGACCAGGGTTTTCCGGTCACGCGCGCTTCTGCTTCTCCCGCCACGCCCGCCACCGGGCGAGCCGCTCGCCGATCTCCTTCTCGGCGCCCCGCTCGGTGGGCGTGTAGTAGACGCGGCCGCGCAGGGCGTCGGGCAGGTGCTCCTGGCTCACCTGGGCGTCGGGCGCGTCGTGCGCGTACTGGTAGCCGCGGGCGTAGCCCAGGTTGCTCATGAGGCCGGTCGGGGCGTTCCGCAGGTGCAGCGGCACCGGCTCCGCCGGCATCTCCTGGATGTCGTGGCGGACCGCGTTCCACGCCGCGTACACCGCGTTCGACTTGGGGGCCAGCGCGAGATAGCAGGTGGCCTGGGCCAGGGCCAGCTCGCCTTCGGGGGTGCCGAGGAAGTGGTAAGCCTCCTTGGCGTCCAGCGTCAGGCGCAGCGCGGCCGGATCCGCGTTGCCCACGTCCTCCGAGGCGAAGCGCACGAGCCGGCGCGCCACGTAGAGCGGGTCCTCGCCCGCCTCCAGCATGCGGCCGAGCCAGTAGAGCGCGCCGTCGGGATCGGAGTCGCGCAGCGATTTGTGGAGCGCCGAGATCAGGTTGTAGTGCTGCTCGCCCGACTTGTCGTAGAGCAGGGTCTTTTTCTGGACCGCGTCGCGCACCGCGGCCTCGGTCACGCGGGCGCCCGGGTCGGTCGCCGCGATCTCGAGCACGTTGAGCGCGGTGCGCGCGTCGCCGTCGGAGAGCCGCGCGATGAGGGCCAGCGCCTCGGGTTCCGCAGTGGCGCCGGTGCCGCCCAGGCCGCGCTCCCGGTCTCCGAGCGCGCGCTCCAGGATGGCGACCAGGTCGGCTTCGGCGAGCGGGCGGAGCACGTAGACGCGGCAGCGCGACAGGAGGGCGCCGTTGACCTCGAACGACGGGTTCTCGGTGGTGGCGCCGATCAGCACGATGGTGCCCTTCTCGACGTAGGGCAGGAAGGCGTCCTGCTGCGCTCGGTTGAAGCGGTGGATCTCGTCCACGAACAGGATCGTGCGCTGCCCGCGCCGGCCCCCGTCGGCCTCCGCTTCGGTCATCACCTGGCGGATCTCCTTCACGCCCGACACCACCGCCGAGAACGGCACGAAGCGCGCGGCCGCCACGTCGGCCAGGAGGCGCGCCAGCGTGGTCTTGCCGGTGCCCGGCGGGCCCCACAGGATCATGGAGTGCAGCTGGCCCTCCTCGACGGCCCGGCGTAGCGGCTTGCCCGGCGCGGTCAGCTGCGGCTGGCCGACCACCTCGTCGAGGCTCGCGGGTCGCATGCGGTCGGCCAGCGGGGCGGGCGCCTTCGGAGCGGAGGACGGCGGCGTATCGAACAGGTCCACGCGCCGAATTATACGGGTTACGCGAGCGCGGCGGGCAGATCGAGCAGCGAGTGGATCTCCGCCGCGATCACCACCCCGCGCTGCTCCATCTCGACGCGGTCCGGGCGGTAGGCGATGAAGGGCACGCCGCCGGCCTGGGCGGCCGCGCCGTCCACCCACGAATCGCCCACGACCACGATCTGGTCGGCGTCCGGCCAGCGTTCCCGCACCACGCGCAGGCCGTCGGGATCGGGCTTGAGCCGGCGCATCTCGTCACGGGTGACGATGAGATCGAGGTGGGAGAGCAGGTCGAAGCGCGCGAGCACGAAGTCGGCCACCACCCGGTCGTTGTTGGTCCAGATGGCGGTGGCGAAGCCGAGCCCCTTCATGGCGGCCACCGTCTCGCGCGCGAACGGCACGAGCGTGGCGTCGGCCATGGCCCGCCGCTCGTGGGCCACCGGGATCGCGAGCAGCTCGGCCTCGAGGTGCGCGGCCTCGCGCCGCACCAGGTCGAAGAGCTCGGCGCCCGACCAGCGCAGCGCCCGCTCGGGCACCGGGATGCCGCGGGCGCGCACGAAGGCCTCCATGTCGCGGCCCACGGCCTTGAGATCGAGCGGGGAGTTGACGAGCGTGTGATCGAGGTCGAAGACGCAGACCGCCGGCCCGGTGCCTATGCCACGGCCTCCGGCTCGTCGAGCACCAGCGCGCGCAGGAGATCGGAGTGGGTGAGGATGCCGACGAGCCGGCCGTCCTCCGTCACGAGGGCCTCGTGGGCGCCGCGCGCGAGCAGCAGGCGGGCCGCGTCGGCGAGCGGCGTGCCGGCGGGCAGGGTGAGCGCGGGCTCCACCGCACGCTCGACGGTCAGCCGCGCGAGCGCGTCGTGCATCTCGTGGCGGGAGAGCGTGGTGGCCTCCGACGGGGTCAGGGCGAGCAGCCGCTCCTGCCGCACCACGCCCAGGATCTGGCCGCGCTCGACCACCGGCAGGTGGCTGATGCCGTTGTCGCGGGCCAGGCGCAGCGCGGCCGCCACGCTGGTCCGCGGGGTCACGGTCAGGGGCGCCGGCGTCATCGCCTCGCGCGCGATCATGCGCGCTCCCCGTCGAGCTGGGCCAGGAGATCACGGAGGAGCTCGATCCCTCCCGCGTCCAGGCGCCGGTGGGCGCGGATCACCTCCGCGTCGTCCGGGATCCGCCCGTCGAGCACGGCGAGCGCCTGCTCGGAGCACACGATGATGCGGGTCTTCTCGAGCAGCCGGTCGATCGACCACGGATCGTCCGCGGAGGCCAGGACCGGCACCAGATGCGACAGGCCCGCGGACTGGACCGAGCTCAGCAGATTCTGGCTGCCGCGGGGGACGCTGCAGATCAGGCCGACCGGGGTGCCCGGCGGCAGCTCGGTGAGCCGCAGGAGCGAGGAGATGTTGGACTCGGACAGGAGCGCGAGCGCGGGCGGCCCGTCGAGGGGCAGGGCCTGCTTCACCTCGTGGATGTGGAAGAACGTGGTGATCACCGCGCGATAGCCCTTGAGGAACCCCGGCTCCGGCACCCTCGCGGCGAGCTCTTCGACGAGCACCCGGTCCACCACCAGCGGCAGCTCCTCCTCGAGCTGCTCGCGATACCGGGCCAGCTCCGGATGATTGCACTCGACGAGCAGCACGCGCGCCTTGGTCCGCCGCGCCGCTCGCACCGCGGGGGCCTGCGCGGCGATGGTGGCGGTCAGCTCATCGTGAGTGAAGCCCAGGCGCCGGGCGCGGTCGAGGGTCTCCTGCACGAGCCGCTCGAGGCTGCGCGCCGCCCGGCCCTCGTGCGCGGGTGGCCGGTCGACCACGAACGTACCGCGGCCCTGGTGGCTCTCCAGGTAACCGTCCTGGTACAGGTCCGCGAGCGCCCGCGCCACCGTGTTGCGGTTGATCCGGAGAAAGCCCGCGAGCTGGCGCACCGTCGGCACCTGCATGCCCGGCTTGAGCGCGCCGGTGTTGATCAGGTGCCGGATCTGGGTCTGGAGCTGGACGTGGACGGGCACCGCGCTCTTCCGGTTGACCCGGAGCCCCGAGGGCGGGGTGATCTGCGAGGCTTCGCGCGCCACGTCCGCGGCTCCCCTCAGGCCGTAGCTCGTCGTGGGCCGGTGGCCAGCTTGGGCGCCCGGCCGGCCACCCAGTGCCCGACCTTGATGAGCGCGAATCCGACCGCGACCCGCACGGGCCGGCGCGCCGGCCGGAGCGTTCGGAGGAGGGCCAGGTGGGCGGCCGTCGCCCGGGCCTCGTCCAACCGCGCTCTGACCAGCTGCTCGTGCAGGTGCGTGTTCATCGCCATTCTCCTTGATGGGTGCCTAGTGTCCTAGGACAGTAGGATCACCGGCCCCGTGCATAGGGTTTAGTGTCCTAATACACTAAGACACTAAGCCCGGCCTGTCAAGTTTTCGGAGGATCTGGAGCTATTCGGCGGCGAGCCGGTAGCCGACGCCCGGCTCGGTCAGCAGGTACCGGGGGCGGGCGGGGTCGCGCTCGAGCTTGCGGCGGAGGGCCCCCATGTAGACGCGCAGGTAGTGGGCCTGGTCGGTATGGGCGGGCCCCCACACCTCCTTTAATAGGTGCCGCTGGCTCAGGACCCGGCCGGCATGCTTGACCAGGGTCGTCAGCAGCCGGTACTCGATCGGGGTCAGGTGGACGTCCTTGCCGTCGAGCAGGACCTGCCGCTTGACCTGATCGACCAGGAGATCGCCCACCTTGAAGGTGGGCTCGCCGGAGTCTCCGCCGGCCGCGTGCCGGAGCGCGACGCGCAGGCGGGCGAGCAGCTCGCCCACCGCGAAGGGCTTGCTGACGTAGTCGTCGGCGCCGGCGTCGAGCGCCGCGACCTTGTCGCGCTCCTGGCCCCGGGCGGAGAGCACGATGATCGGCACGCGGCTCCACTCGCGCAGGCGCCGGATCACGGCCAGGCCGTCCAGGTCGGGGAGGCCCAGGTCCAGGATGACGACGTCCGGCTGGCGGGTCGCCGCCTCGATCAGCCCGTCCTCGCCGGTGGTGGCCTCGTGCAGGCGGTAGCCCTGGGCGCCGAGCGTGGCGCGCAGGAACCGGCGGATCTGGGGCTCGTCTTCGATGAGGACGACGACCGGCGGGGGCACCGCCGCGGGCGCGCTCGCGACCGGCTCAGCCATCGTGCTCGCTCGGGATCGGCGGGGCGTCCTTGACCGGCAGCGTGAAGCGGACGCTGACCCCGCCGCCCGGTCGGTTCTCGGCCCAGATGCGCCCGCCGTGCGCCTGGACGATGCCCTGGCAGATTGCGAGGCCGAGCCCGGCGCCGCGCTGGGTCGCGGCGGTCTCGGCCCGGTGGAACTTCTCGAAGATGCGCCGCTCCTCGCCCGGCGCCAGCCCGGGGCCGCGATCGGCAACCTCGATCAGCACCGCGCCATTTGTCTCCTCCGCGGTCACCTCGATCGAGCTGTCGGCCGGGGTGTACTTGAGCACGTTGTCGAGGAGGTTGATCAGCACCTGCTCGATCAGCACGTCGTCCATCGGGACGAGCGGGAGGTCGGGCGGCACGCGGGTGGCGACCGTGCGCCCCGCGAGGGCCTTGCCGAAGCGGCCCAGCGCGGCGCCCACGACCTCCTCGACGGGATGCCACTCGGTGTGGAGCTGGAGCGCGCCCGACTCGAGCCGCGTCATCTCGAGGAGGTTCTGTACCAGGCGGTTCAAGCGGTCGGCCTCCTCGTGCAGGGACTCCAGCAGGTCGCGGCGGGTGCCCGCGTCGAGGTGCGCCTCGTTCTCGAGCAGGGTGCTCGCGGCGCCGGTGATCGAGGCGAGCGGGGTGCGGAGATCGTGCGAGACCGAGCTCAGCAGCGAGTTGCGCAGCCGCTCGGTCTCGGCCCGCACCTGCGCCTGCTCCGCGTCCTCGGCGAGCTGCGCCCGCTCGATGGCCAGCGCGGTCTGGCTGGCGAAGGTCTCGAGCTGGTGGAGCTGCTCCGGCGCCTGGAGGGGCCGCGGGTCCTGCGGCCGGAGGCCGAGCACGCCCACGGTGCCGCGTGAGCCGGTGAGCGGCACGTAGAGCCCGGAGGCCCCGGGGAGCGTATCGGTGCCCTGGCCGGCGACCTGCCCGTGCTCGTGCACCCACTGGCCGACCGCCAGCTCGCTCGCGTCCATCGGGAACTGGGCGTCGTCGTCGGCCGGGGCCAGGCGTCCATCCGGCTGCGGCAGCAGCACCACGACCCGGGTCCGGAACACCTCCGCGATGTGCCGCACCGCGACCTCCCGCAGCTCGCGGGCGCCGCGCGTGCCGGCCAGCTCCCGGCTCATCGCGTACAGGGCGGCGATGCGACGCTCGCGCTCCCGCGCCGATTCGGCCTGGGCGCGGATGCGCACCGCGAGGCTGCTGATGACGAGGGCCACCACCAGCATGACCGCGAAGGTGACGACGTACTGCGTATCCGAGACCGCGAAGGTGAAGTAGGGCGGCACGAAGAAGAAGTCGAAGGCGGACACGCTCAGCACCGAGGCCATCAGGGACGGGCCGCGGCCGTAGCGGGTGGCCACGATGATCACGCTGAGCAGGTAGACCATGATCAGGTTGGAGAGCGCGAAGTACGGAAACATCGCCCAGGCGATCGCGGTCGAGATCACGACCGCGGCGAGTCCGTAACCGTACGGTGCCCAGTCCGTCTGCTGCCGCCACGCCCGGGGGGGCAGGGGCCGCGACTCGCCCCGATCGCCGCTGATCACGTAGACGTCGATCTCGCCGCTGCCCTGCACGAGCGTGTCCACGATCGAGCCCATGGCGATGCGCTTCCAGAGGGGCCGCTCCGGCTTGCCCACCACGATCTTGCTCACGTTGCGGGCCCGCGCGAAGGCGAGGATCTCGTCGCTCATCCGCGCCCCGGTCAGGCTGTGCGTCTCCGCCCCGAGCTGCTCGGCCAGCCGCATGGTCTGGGCGACCCGATCGCGAGCGTCCTGGGACATGCGAGTCTGGGCGGGCGTCTCCACGTAGGCGACGATCCACTCCGCCCCGAGCCCTTCGGCCATGCGCTTGGCCGCCCGCACCAGGCGGATCGACGAGGGGCTCGGTCCGATGCAGACCAGCAGGCGTTCGCGCACCGGCCATGTACCGTGAATCGCGTGATCGCGCATGTAGTGGCGCATCTCGGCGTCCACGTGCTGCGCGGTCACGCGCAGGGCCAGCTCGCGCAGCGCGATCAGGTTGCCCTTGCGGAAGAAGTGCTCGCCGGCCTCGCGGGCCTGG
>CAMLFJ010000145.1 GCA_946479205.1 uncultured bacterium
TTGCCCGAGCCCGACACCCCGGTGATCGCGGTGAAGGTGCCGAGCGGGATCTTCACGCTCATCCCCTTCAGGTTGTGTTCGCGGGGGTTGTGGATGATCACGAACTTCCCGTTGGCCTTGCGGCGGGCCTCCGGCACCGCGATCCGCTCCACCCCGGCCAGGAAGCGGCCGGTCAGCGACTCCGGGTTCGCCATCACCTCGTCGGGCGTGCCCACCGCGACCACGTGGCCGCCCAGCTCGCCCGCCCCCGGCCCGAGATCCACCACGTAGTCGGCGGCCCGCATGGTCTCCTCGTCGTGCTCCACCACCAGCACCGTGTTGCCGAGGTCGCGCAAGCGCTTGAGCGTGTCGAGCAAACGGCCGTTGTCCCGCTGGTGCAGGCCGATGGAGGGCTCGTCCAGGATGTAGAGGACCCCGACCAGGCTCGAGCCGATCTGGGTCGCGAGGCGGATGCGCTGGCCTTCCCCGCCGGAGAGCGTGGCCGCCGGCCGGTCCAGCGTCAGGTAGTCGAGGCCGACCTGGGAGAGAAAGCCCAGCCGCTCGCGGATCTCCTTGAGCACCCGGCGCGCGATGGCCATCTCGCGCTCGGACAGCGTGAGCGTGTCGAAGAACTGGCGCGCCGCCTTGATGGGGAAGCGCACCACGTCGGCGATCGACCGCCCCGCGATCTTGACCGAGAGCGTCTCCGGCCGCAGCCGGGAGCCGCCGCAGGTCGGGCAGGGCCGCTCGGTCATGAAGTGCTCGACCTCGCTGCGGGTGTCCTCGGAGACCGTCTCCTTGTAGCGGCGGTCGAGCAGCTTCACCACGCCCTCGAACCCGTCGTCCGGCTCGCCGTGCAGGATGACGTCGCGCACCTTCTTCGGCAGCTTGCCCCACGGCGTCTCGAGGCCGAACCCGTGGCGCTTCGCGAGCACGCGCAGGGTCTGCTTGAAGATCGACGAGGCCGACGGCCCCGCCCACGGCACGAGCGCGCCGCCGGCGAGGGTCTTCGCGGGATCCGGCACCACCCGCTCCGGATCGATCTCGTAGCGGGTGCCGATGCCGCCGCAGTCCGGGCAGGCCCCGTAGGGATTGTTGAACGAGAACATCCGCGGCGACACCTCCGGGAAGGAGATGCCGCAGGCCGCGCAGGCCAGCCGCTCGGAGAAGAGGAAGGAGGGCCCGTCGGGCACCTCCACCTGCACCACTCCGTCGGCCAGCCGCAGGGCGGTCTCGAGCGAGTCGGCGAGGCGGCCGCCCAGGTTGTCCTTCACCACCAGCCGGTCCACCACCACCTCGATGGTGTGCTTCTTGGTCTTCGCCAGCTCGATGTCCTCGGTCAGCTCGCGGAGCTGTCCGTTGACCCGGACCCGCACGTAGCCCTGCCGGCGCAGGTCGTAGAAGAGCTTGCGGTACTCGCCCTTGCGGCCGCGCACGATGGGCGAGAGCACCGCGATGCGGCTGCCCACCGGCAGCGTCATCACCCGGTCCACCATCTGCTGGACGGTCTGGGCCGAGATCACGTTCCCGCACTGGGGGCAGTGCGGGATCCCCACCCGCGCGAAGAGCACCCGCAGGTAGTCGTAGATCTCGGTGACGGTGCCCACCGTCGAGCGCGGGTTCTTGGACGTGGTCTTCTGCTCGATCGAGATGGCGGGCGAGAGCCCCTCGATCGAGTCCACGTCCGGCTTCTCCATCTGCTCGAGGAACTGCCGCGCGTAGGCCGAGAGCGACTCGACATACCGGCGCTGCCCTTCCGCATAGATGGTGTCGAAGGCGAGCGAGGACTTCCCCGATCCCGACAGCCCGGTGATCACCACGAGCTGATCCCGCGGGAGCTCGAGGTCGATCGCCTTCAGATTATGCTCGCGGGCGCCGCGGACGACGATCCGGTCGTTGGCCATGGACGCTACATCATACCCCCAGCTTCGAGCGGCGTAAAACCGCCACCCGTCGCTCCGTCACCACGAACAGCGTCAGGCCGGCCAGCGCGCCGAGGGCCGCGGTGTGGAACCCGGCCGCAAAGGACACGCGCTCCACCGTGAAGCCGACCAGGAGCGAGCCGAGCACGCTCCCGAGGTCGAAGGAGCCGGAGAGCGTGCCCATGGCCGAGCCCCGCTCCGCCTCCGGCGTGCGGTCCACCAGGAGCGCCAGGAGGGTCGGATAGAACATGGCCACACCCGCCCCGAGCATGATCGCGGCCGCGGCCAGCGCGGGCACCCGGGGCGGACGGGCGAGGACCAGGTAGCTCAGCATGGTGAGCGTGACCGCCGGCACGATCACCCGCGCTCGGCCGATCCGATCGGACAGGCCACGGAGAGTGAGACGCCCCGTGATGATGCAGATCGCGAAGAGCACGTAGAACCAGCCGAGGCTCCCCTCGAGGCCCGAGGCCAGCGCGTACAGCGGCAGGAACGCGTAGATCGAGCTGTAGCCGATGTTCACGCAGACGACGGTGGCGGCCGCGGGCAGCGCGCGCCGGTTGAACCAGCGAAATCCCTGCGATGGCGCGGTCCCGAGGGCCGGTGCCTTGAGAATCAGGATGAGGAGCGCGATCACCGCCCCGAGACCCGCCGCGACGGCGAAGCAGGACTGGATGCCGGTGCGCGCGTACAGCGCCAACCCGAGCGGAGGGCCCGCGGCGAAGGAGAGCGCGGTGGCCAGGAAGTAGATGCTGAGCGCCTCGCCCCGGCGGGCCGCCGGGCTGGCCTGGGCCACGAGCACCCCCGCGGCGGTGGCGAGCACGCCGTTGCCGCAGCCCAGGCCCGCCATCAGGGCCACGTACGCGGCCGGCGCAGCGGCCAGGGGGAGCAGGAGCAACGTGGCGAGCAGAACGGCCACCCCGGGGAGCATCACACGCCGGGCCCCGAAGCGATCCACCCACCCGCCGACCAGCGGGCGCAGGATCATCGATACCGTCGTCGATGTCGCGAAGAGCAGGCCGACCTGCGTCTTGCTGCCTCCGAGCCCGACCACGTGGAGCGGCAAGGTGGCGTTGAGCAGGTAGATCACGACGTGCACGCCCCCGGAGATCGCGAGACAGGCCGCGATCGTCGGGGTGACCAGCGAGGGTGCGGTCACGGCCGGATGCGCCGGCCGAGCCACAGCACGAGGGCCCCCACGGGCGCGGCCGCCAGCGCCGGATAGGCGACCGCGGCGCCCAGCAGCCCGCCGCCCGCGCCACGAAGCTGAACCGCGGCAAGCCCGGCGAACACGATGAGACCGATCACGCCCGCGGTCACGGCGGTCCGGCCCTGGCGGGGCGGCCAGAGCGCGGCGGGCCCGAGCGCGCAGCCCGCGCCACCAAGGGCGAGCAGGCTCAGCGCCCACGGATCGACGGGCCACAGGCTCGCGAGCGCGGCGCCCCCGAAGAGACCCGCCCACAGCCCCGGATCGTGGCCAATCTCACCGCCGCCGGTGGAATCGAGCGCGCCGAGCCGCTCGCGCAGCGCGAGGCTCGAGGCGAGGAAGGCGGCGAGGCCGGCGGCCAGCAGCAGCGCCTGGAGCGTCCGGCGCCACGGCTCGGCGAAGAGCGCGTGGGCGGGCAGCTCGAGCAGCCGCTCGAGCGTGACGCCGCCCAGGAAGAGATCGGGCGCCTGGATCAGCGCGTAGACCGCCCAGCCTTGCGCCCACACGAAGGCGAGCAGCAGCCCGGCCGCCGCGAAGCCCAGCCCATCGCGAGCGGGGCGCGCCGCGAGACCCGCGCGGAGCAGCGCGGCCGCGCCGGCCAGCAAGGTGACGGCGAGGCCGACGCGCTCGACCAGGCGACGCGGGCGCCCGTCGGCCCAGAGCATGCCGGAGGCCGGCGCCCCCGGGACCCGCTTGTCGGGCTCGAACCGCAGCCGGAGCGTCGAGCCGAGCAGGATCTCGTCACCGGCGCGCAGCGTCACGGTCTGCCCCGGCGCCAGCGCCCACTCGATCTCGGCGAGGCGCGCGCCGTCGAGGGTGCGCGCGCGCAGGATGCCGCCGGCGGGCGCGGTGAGCCGATGCACCTCGTCGAAGACGAGCGGGGCGCCGCCGCGCACCACGCCCAGGTCCCGCCCGCCGATGACCCACGGGCTCGAGGGCGGGAACCGGAACGCGGGCTGGGTGGCCACCCGATCCCACGCCGCGATGGGCCCGAGCGCGAGCGCCCAGGCGAGCTGCAGGAGCACCATCACCGCGGCCAGGAACGCGATCGCGAGCAGCATCGGCGCGGTCCGGCGCAGCGGCCGCCACGCGGTCAGGAGCCAGCCCGCCGCCGCGGTGATCACGATGCCCTGCCAGCGACGCGCACCGAGCCACGCGGCCACGTCGCCAGCGAGGGCGATGTTCGCCCAGAGGAGCACGCCGACCGTGACGAGCAGCGTGACGACCGGGAAGAGCGTCCCGTCCGCGCTCGCGCCCGCGGTCGCGGCCGGAGGGCCGGTGCTCCAGCCCAGCGCGACGAGGGGCGCCAGGGTCACCACGAGGCCGAGCCACAGGCCGTCGGGTCCGCGCGCGGCGAGGGCCGCCGGCACCGCCAGCGCGACCACCGGCGTCAGCCAGACCGCGAGGATGCGCGCGACCGACGTCATTCGCGCGGTGGCGAGGCGGGCCGCGGCGGCGCGAGCCAGCGGACCGCGACGAGGACCGCCATCATCGGCGCGAGCACCCCCCCGTACCACCAGAGCAGCGAGAGCCCGGCGACCCGGACGCTCGCCGCCTGGTTCGGGAGCGCGCCGAGAAAGAGGAAGCCCGCGAGCAGCAGCGCGAGCAGGACGACTCCGATGGTCCGCGTGGTCACCGGCCGCATTATAGCGGGATGGTAAGATAGCGAACACGAAAGGAGCCTTCTCCATGCCCGATGCGCCGCAGAAACCTCCGATCCAGCGCGTGCTGGTGATCACCGCCCACCCCGACGATTCCGAGTTCGGCGCCGGAGGCACCATCGCCAAGCTCGTGCACGAGGGCATGCACGTCTCCTACTGCATCGTGACCAACGGCAACAAGGGCTCGGGCGACCGCAGCATGACGCCCGAGCGGCTGGCCCGGATCCGCGAGGAGGAGCAGCGCAACGCGGCGCGGGTGCTCGGGGTGGAGACGGTGGACTTCCTGGGCTTCCCGGACTGCGAGGTCGAGGACACGCGCGAGTCGCGTCTCGCGGTCACCGCCGCGATCCGGCGGCACCGGCCCGATCGCCTCATCATCCAGAACCCGCATCGCACCAGGAACCTGGGCGCGTCACATCGAGATCACCGCACGGTCGCGGGCATCGCGCTCGACTGCGTGTACCCGCTCGCCCGCGACCACATGGCCTTCCCGGAGCTGCTCGCGCAGGGCCTCGAGCCCCACAAGGTCCGTGAGATCTATCTCATGTGGTGGGAGAACCCGGAGCTGATCGTGGACATCTCCGACACGATCGATCTCAAGATCAAGGCGCTGGCCTGCCACGCGAGCCAGTTCAAGGACTTCGCCGGAGTGGAGAAGCGCGTCCGCGAGCGCGGGGCGGAGCTCGGCAAGCCCAGGGGCTACGCGTACGCGGAGACCTTCGACCTGATCGCCCTCGACCGCTAGGGGCGCCTCACCGGCGGTCCCAGGGCGGCCCGAGGATCAGGCGGCCGCCGGCCCCCGGACACGTCTCGGGCGCGAGGGCGCCCCACGGCAGGCTCTCCGCCACCGCCTTCGGGCTCATGTCGTCGGGAACCTGCCCCGTCATGAGCGCCCGCTTCTCGCAGGCGGTCGGCGCGAGGCCCGGCGGACCGGGCGGAGGCGAACCGGGCGCGACGGGCGCAGACGTGCACGCCGCGATCAGACACACCGCCGGCAGAACCCCGATCACGCGCTTCACGGCTTCCCCGCCAGAGTACGGGCAACCCTCCGGGATCGGCTGAGAATCCTTCCCCGCCCCGGCACGCTTTCGCTAGAATGCGCTCGTGAAGCCAGGAGCACCCATCCCGGCGACCCTGACCGCGCTGATGGGGGGCAGGGCCGCCCAGGATCCTGACACCCCGTACTTCCACCTCTTCGACGAAGCGGTGCCGTACGGCCGTCTGTGGCGGGAGAGCGCGCGCTACGCGGCCGGCCTCAAGCGCGCCGGCATCGACCGCGGCGACAAGGTGTGCCTCATCTACCCCACCTGCGCCGAGTTCTTCTACACCTTCTTCGGCGCCCTCCGCCTGGGCGCGGTGCCGGTCCCGCTCTATCCCACCCTCGGGGTGGAGGCGACCGCCAACATCTTCCGCGACTCGGAAGCGAAGGCGGTCGCCACCATCGGCTGGTTCCGGTCCGGCGTCGAGGAATCGCAGGCCGCCGCGTCGAACATCCGGCACGTGCTGGAGCCGAGCGACCTCGAGGTGGACGGCCCCACCCCGGCATTTCCGACCGCGGACGCCGACGAGGTGGCCTTCATCCAGTACACGTCGGGCAGCACCGGGCAGCCGCGCGGCGTCGTGCTCACCCACACCAACGTGGTGCGCACCGTGGAGTTCATGGCCGAGGCCGCCCAGCTCACCCGCGAGGACGTGGTCGTCTCGTGGCTGCCGCTGTACCACGACATGGGCCTGATCGGCTGCGCGTTCACCCCGCCCTGGAACGGGGCGCCGCTCCACCTGCTGCCGCCCGACCTCAAGAATCCCCGCGTCTGGCTCGAGCTGGTCACGCGGGTCGGCGCGACGTTCACGGTCTCGCCCGACTTCGGCTACCGCAACTGCGTGCGCAACATCCACGACACCAGTGGCCTCGATCTCTCGTCACTCAAGCAGGCGCTCTCCGGCGCGGAGCCGGTGCGCCTCAGCACCATCGAGGCGTTCGAGCGGAAGTTCGACACGCGGAACCTCATCACGCCGTGCTACGGCCTGGCCGAGGCCACCCTGGCGGTGGCCATCTGGCCGCGCCAGACCCCCGTGCGCCTGGACAGCTCGGGCAAGTTCCTCTCGGTGGGCCAGCCCTGCCGCGGCGTGCGCGTGCGCATCATGGACGGCGACGAAGAGGTCAAGCCGGGGGTGGAGGCGGAGATCTGCGTTTCGAGTCCCGGCGTGATGCAGGGCTACTACAAGAACCCCGAGGCCACCCGGAAGGTCCTCTCCCCGGACGGATGGCTGCGCACCGGAGACCTGGGCTTCCTGGACGCGGAGGGCTTCCTCTACGTCACCGGGCGGCTGAAGGACGTGATCATCCTGGGCGGCGAGAACGTCATCCCCACCGACATCGAGGAGATCGTGGACCACGTGCCCGGCGTGCGCTATTCGGCCGCGGTCGGCGTGGAGAGCGAGAGGACCGGCACCCAGCGGCTGCACGTGGTGGCCGAGCTCCGCGAGCAGGCGGCCGACGCGGAGACGCACTCGCGCCTGGTCCGCGAGATCGTCCAGCGGGTCCGCGAGGGACGGGGTCACCGCCCCGCGCGCGTGCTCCTCGTGCTGCCCAGCACCATCCCCAAGACCTCGTCGGGCAAGATCCAGCGCTCGCGGCTCGGGGAGATGATCGCGCGCGACGAGCTGCGCGACCGCATCGTCTACTCCTCCGGCGCCCACCGCGCCTAGCTCGCTCCCGGA
>CAMLFJ010000146.1 GCA_946479205.1 uncultured bacterium
CGCCAGAGATCGCGGCCGGGCTGGGCGTCAAGCCGCTGGCCTGAGCACCGCTTCCAGCACCCGCTCCACGTCGCTCAGGTCGTCGAACAGGTGATCCGGGGGATCGGCGAGTAGCGCGTCGCGGGTGTACTGGCCGGTGGTGACCGCGATCGCGACGGCGCCGAAGGCACGCGCGCAGTCGATGTCGTGCGGGGTGTCGCCGATCACCACCACGTCGGGGGGCGCGAAGGCGTGGCCCAGGAGGGCATGGGCCCGGCGCGCGGCCAGCGAGGGCAGGTGCCGCCGATCCATGTGATCGGAGCCGTAGGCCCCCACGCGGAAATGCGGCCAGAGGCCCGTGGGCAGCAGCTTGATGCGGGCGCCTTCCTCGATATTCCCGGTCACGAGCCCCAGCACCGCCTCGTCGGACGCAGCCAGGCGCTCCACCACCGCGGACACGCCCGGCAGGGTGACCACGTGGCGGCCGTCGCCGATCTCGCTCGCCAGCCCGGCCAGGTAAGCCTCGAAGAAGTCGTCGAGGCGCTCCTGCACCCGCGCCCGCTCCCAGCCCATCGCGCCGACTACGTCATAGACGATGCGCGTGTCGGTCCGGCCGCCCAGGTCGTACTGATCGATGCCGCCGGCGCTCCCGAACACCCGCTCGAGCGCGGCCCGCATCGCCCGGCGCCCCGCCCCGCGCGAGGTGATCATGGTGCCGTCGATGTCGAACAGGACGAGCTTCACGGAACGCGGACAGCTCAGGTGTGGAGCGGGGCGGCGAGGGCGCGCAGGCGCGCCACGATCGGCGGCAGGCGGTCCAGCACCGCCTCCACGTCGGCGGCGGTGCTCCAGCGGCCGAGCGTGAAGCAGAGCGAGCCCTCCGCCTCCTCGGGGGTGCAGCCGATGGCCCGGAGCACGTGCGAGGTCGTCTGGGTCAGCGAGGCGCAGGCCGATCCCGAGGAGGCGGCCACGCCGTCCAGATCGAGGTCGAGCAGCACGCCGTCCGCCTTCACGCCGCGCAGCACCAGGCTCAGGTGGTGCGGGAGCCGCGAGCCCGCCGAGCCGGTCAGGCGGCAGTCGGGAATCGCCTCGAGGAGCCCGTGCATGAGCCGGTCGCGCAGGTCCGTGAGGCGGGCGGCCTCCTGGTGGGCGCCTTCCACTCGCATCAGCTCCGCGGCCACCCCGAGGCCGACGACCCCAGGCACGTTCTCCGTCCCCGACCGGTAGCCGCCTTCCTGACCTCCGCCCAGCACCTGCGGGTGGATCCGCACGCCGGGCCGGACCCAGAGCGCGCCGCTCCCCGGCGGAGCGTAGAGATCGTTCCCCGAGATCGTCAGCAGGTCGATGCCCAGCACCTCCACGTTGAGCGGGACCCGGCCCAGGGCTCCGACCCCGTCCACGTGCAGGGCCACCCCCGCCGCACGCGTGACGCGCCCGATCTCCTTGAGCGGCTGCACGGTGCCGATCTCGGGATTGGCGGCGGCGATCGAGACCAGCACGGTGTCCGGGGTGAGCGCCGCCCGGAGCGTGCCGGGATCCACCCGACCCTCGCCGTCCACCGGCAGGTAACAGACGGTCACGCCCGCCTTCTCGAGGTCGCGGCACGCGTTGATCACCGAGATGTGCTCGATCGCGGAGAGCAGGACGTGGGCCGCCCCGCCGCTCCGCGCGCGGGCAACCACGCCCCGGATCGCCAGGTTGTTGGCCTCGGTGGCGCCGGAGGTGAAGACGATACCGCCCGCCGCACCGCCGCACAGGCGCGCGACCTTCACGCGGGCCGCGTCGAGCGACTCGCGCGCCTCCGCGCCCAGCGAGTGGCGGGCCGAGGGGTTGCCGATCCCCGCCTCCAGGAACGGACGCATGACCGCGAGGACCCGCGGGTCCACGGGCGCGAAGCCCGCGTAGTCGAGGTAGACGCGCCCGGGCTCCGCCCCGGACTCCACCGGCATCTACCGCGTCTTCCTGATCACGAAGCGGTAGACCGCCCCGTCCCGGGTGACCTCGAGCAGCTCGTTACCGGTGTTCTGCGCCCAGCTCCGCATGTCGGGGTCGGAGGCGGGGTCGTCGGACAGCATCTCGAGGATCTCGCCCGCGCGCATCAAGGCCATCGCCTCGCGGGTCTTGACGATGGGCATCGGACAGAACAGCCCGGTGCAGTCAATCTGCCTGTCAGGATTGACGACTTTCGCTTCCTGGGCCATGGCAAGTTACCGTACCCCAGCCTTCCGCACCCCGTCAAGGAAGGGCGCCGCGCCGAAAATCTCGCGGCATAGAAGGCCCGTCGCCGCTTATTCTTGGGTGGACGCCATGGCCAGACGCGCCAGAGCTGCCGAGACCCCCGCGGCCCGCCGCATCAAGCGCAAGATTCTGATCGCGATGAGCCTGACCGCGTTCCTGCCGATGCTGGTGGTCGCCTATCTGGTGTACGCCTACGCGCTCCCTCTCCTGGACCCGGAGGCCCAGGAGCGCAACCTGCCGTGGATGCTCGTGATGCTCGGCGGCACCGGGCTGCTCATGGCGGCAGGCAGCTTCATGCTCTGGGACCTGGCCACCTCGGTGGTACGCCATGCCCACGCGCTCGATGCGCCGCGCCGGCCCGCGACGGTGCCGGGCGCGTCGCGGACCGCACCGGGCCCGGCCCGGCCCGCGCCGAGCCTCGAGACCAGCGCGGTGCAGCAGTACGTGCAGCAGAGCGACGAGGTGGACACGCTGATGCACTCCTTCTCGCGCATGCTGGTCACCATCGAGCAGCAGGCCTCGGACGTCAACGAGTACGCGCGGCGCCTCGACACCGCTTACAAGGAGCTCGAGTCCACCAGCGCCCAGCTCAAGGAGTTCTCGTTCAAGGACGAGGTCACCGGCCTCTACAACCGCCGGTTCTTCTCGATCCGGCTCGAGGAAGAGGTCTCGCGCTACCGTCGCTTCAACCATCCGGTCTCGGTGGTGCTGCTCGACCTCGACGGCTTCAAGGCGGTGAACGACGACCTCGGCCACGGGGCCGGCGACGAGACCCTCCGGGCGATGGCCGAGATCCTCCTCAAGCAGTCGCGCGGCATCAACGTCATCTGCCGCTACGGCGGCGACGAGTTCGCGGTCCTGCTCGTCGAGACCTCCAAGAGCGGCGCTCGGCTGTACGCCGACCGCATCCGCTACGTGCTCTCCACGTGGACGTTCGCCCACGGTCGCCGGGTGACCGCCAGCTTCGGCATCGCGTCCCTGCCCGAGGACGTGGCCCCCGCCGCCGACGAGCTGATCCGGGCCGCCGACGAGGCGCTCTACGCGGCGAAGCGCGCGGGCAAGAACCGCGTGTCGGTGCACGAGGACGTGGCGGCCGGCCGGCCCGGCGGGCGCCCGGGGGCGTGACGCGGTGACCGCGATGACCTCGGCCCGCCGGGTCCTCATCGTCGACGACGAGGGCGACATCCGCACCACGCTCCGCGCGGTGTTCGGCTCCGCGGGCTACGAGTGCCGGATCGCGGGCAACGGCCGGGAAGCCGCCGCGCTCTTCGAGACCGAGCGCTCCCCGCTCACCATCACCGATCTCAAGATGCCGGTCATGGACGGCCTCCAGCTCCTCCAGCACGTCAAGGCGCGGGACGCCGACGCCGCCGTGATCATGCTCACCGGCGCCGCCGACGTGCGCACCGCGGTCGAGAGCCTCAAGCAGGGCGCCAGCGACTTCATCCTGAAGCCGGTGAACCTCGACCAGGTCCTGCTCTCCGCGGAGCGGGCGCTCGAGCGCCGCCAGCTCTTGATGGAGCGCCGCGAGCACCAGGTCCTGCTCGAGTACCGCGTGGCCGAGGCCACGCGCGACCTGGCCACCGCCCTCGACGAGCTGCAGCAGACCTACCAGAGCACGCTCGAGGCGCTCGGCTCGGTCCTGGCCACCCGCGAGGTCGGCACCGAGCTCCACTCCCGCCGGGTCCACGCGTACTCGCTGGCGCTGGCCCACGCCCACGGGCTGCCCGCGGCGGAGCTCGACGCGCTGGGCCGCGGGGTGCTGCTCCACGACATCGGCAAGATCGGCATCTCCGACTCGATCCTGCTCAAGCCCGGATCGCTGACCCCCGAGGAGTGGGTGGTCATGCGGAGCCATCCGGAGATCGGCCGGCAGATCCTCGAGGGCATCCCGTTCCTCCGCGACGCGATCCCGGTGGTGCGCCACCACCACGAGCGCTGGGACGGCACCGGGTATCCGCTCGGGCTCGCGGGCACCGCCATCCCGCTCGGCGCCCGGATCTTCGCGGTGGCCGACGCCTTCGACGCTATGACCTTCGACCGGCCCTACTCGAAGGCGATCTCGCTGGAAGCGGCGCGGGATCGGATCCGGGATTCGGCGGGCACCCACTTCGATCCCGACGTGGTCGCCACCTTCCTGGGCATCCCCGTCGAGGTCTTCGCGGAGGCGCGCGCCCGCTCGATCGACGCGGCCCGCTAGGGCCGCCTCACGTCTCCCCGAGCGCGCGCGTCAGCCGCGCCCGGATGTCGGTCCAGGCCTCGTTCACGTCGGCGGGAGTGGGCAGGCGGGCGGCCGCGATCTCGCGAATCCGCTCGTAGATCTGGTGCTTGCCCCAGTCGCGCACCGCCGGCGGCACGCTCTCGAGGACCCGGTGGGCGGCATCCTGGATCGCGGGTGACCAGCGCCGCTCCATCTCGGCCCGGCGCTCCCCGAAGTCGAACGCCCCGCCGGGCGGGGCCGGCATGGCCGCGCGCAGCCGCTCGGTCGCCGCCGCGTCGACCTGACCGTCGACCAGCGCGACCCCGTACGCGTCGCGGGCGCGCTCGACGCTGAGGAACCTCGCGCGCACGTCCGACCGCACCGCCTCGGGGTCGCGCCGCCGCGGGTCCCCGTGGCCACCCCCGCTCGGCGAGAAGAAGCTCACCACGTCGCCGGGCTCGAGGTGCAGCACGTCCACCTTGCCGATGTCGCGCGCCCGCGCGGTGCCGCGGTTCACCACGCAGCTGCCCATCGTCCCCGCGCGGCCGCCCGCCGCACCCCACGGCTCCAGCCGGCATCGCTCCATCCCGCGGGCGGTCACGATGGCGTGCGGGTGGAAGACCTGGAAGTCGAGCCGGACCGCGAGCCCGCCGCGGTACTCTCCCGCGCCGCCGGTGTCGGGAATCAAGTGATAGCGGCGCATGACGATCGGCACCTCGGCCTCGATGCTCTCGACCGGCGTGTTCCGGAGGAAGCCCGCGGTCGAATCCGCGCCGCTGATCCCGTCCATGCCGGGGCGGCCCCCGCCCCCGCCCAGCATGGGCTCGACCACCTGGACCTGGCGCTGGCCCGTCATCAGGTCCAGCACCGACGCGACCACCGGCGAGATGCCGCCGGCCGGCGCGGCGGGCACCCGGCCGGGGAGTGCCTGGGCGAGCGCGCCGAGCACCGCGTCGAAGACCCGCAGCACGGTCCCGTAGCGCACGCCGATCGGCGACGGGAAGAGGGCGTTGACGAGACAGCCGGGCGGGGCGGTCACCCGCACCGGCCGCAGGATGCTCGAGGCCTTGGGGATGCCCGGATCCTCCGTGACGAGATAGGCGTTGATCGCCTGGCACAGGAACGGATGCGTCACCCCGTGGCTCGCGATGTTCAGCGCCGAGCCCACCTGGGGATCGGTGCCCGTGAAATCGAGGTGGATCGAATCCCCCGCGATGGTCAGGGCCACCTGGATCCGGACCGGCACCTCCGAGCGGAGGTCGTCCTCCATGTACTCGGTGAAGCGGTAGGTGCCGTCGGGGATCTTGCGGATCGCCGCGCGGGCGCGCCGCTCGGCGTAGTCGAGCACCGCGTCCATCCCCTCGACCACCGTGGCCAGGCCGAACTTGCCGATCATCTCCTGGATGCGCCGGTCGCACGAGCCGACCGCCGCGACCATCGCCTTGATGTCCCCCCAGTTGACCTCGGGGATCCGGCAGTTGTCGGCGATCAGGTTCTTGACATCCTCCTGGAGCACCCCGGCCCGGAACAGCTTCGTGGGCCGGAGGCGCAGCCCCTCCTGGAAGATCTCGGTCGCCCGGGGCCACACGCTGGCGGGGACCGCACCGCCGATGTCGGAGGAGTGCACGAAGGCGTAGCCCCAGCAGATGATGCGTCCCCCGCGGAAGATCGGGCGGAGGATGTGGATGTCCGGCAGGTGGGTGCAGAGCGGGCCGGACAGGTAGGCGTCATTGCAGATGATGATGTCACCCTCGTCGTAGCGGTCGAAATAGGCGAGGGTGTGGGCCATGTTCAGCCCGAGGTACGACGACGCGCCCAGGTTCCACGGATACGCGACGTACTCGCCGCCGCTAGAGACCAGCCCGGTCGAGAAGTCCGCCGTCTCCTTCACGAAGGTGGTGTAGGCGGTGCGCTCCATGATCCGCGCCATGTCCTCGACCACCGCCTGGTAGTGATTGCGCAGGATCTCGAGCATGACCCGGTCGATGGCCACGGCTACCGGCCCTCGATCACGAGGTTGCCGAACGCGTCGACCGCCGCGCGGAAGCCCGCCGGCACCAGCGTGGTCGTATCGTCCTGCTCGACGATCGCCGGGCCGTCGACGTGCTGGCCGGCGAGCAAGTCGTGCCGGTGGTACACCGCGGCCTCGTACCGCTGCTTCCGGTAGTGGATCGGACGTCTCCCCACCGGCGTCGCCGGACCATGTCCGGCCGGCACCGCCTTGAGGCCGGGCTTCGGGGTGGCCCCGGTGATGGTCGCGCGCAGGTCGATCAGCTCGACGTCGGCGGCGCGGTCGGCGTGGGCGTAGAGGCGCTCGTGGCGGTCGTGGAAGGCGGCGCGCAGGCGGTCGGTGCCCGGCTCCTCGAACCACGCCGGGTCGATCGGCACCTCGATCTGGAAGGCCTGGCCCACGTAGCGGAGATCGGCGCTGTGGGCGATCGCGCTCGCCGACACGGCGGGCGCCTCCTCGCGGAGCCAGCGCTGCGCGCGCGCCGACAGCTCCGCGCACTCGGCCGCCAGCATCTTCCCCGAGGTCGCGGAGAGCTTCCGGTGCAGCGTCCTCACGTAGTCGCTCTTGACGTCGGCCATCATGGCGCCCTGGGCGCAGAGCGTGCCGGGGGACGGCGGCACGATGACTCGTGGGATGTGGAACTCCTCGGCCAGGAAGCAGGCCTCGACGGGCCCGGCCCCCCCGAAGGCGACCAGGGCGAAGTCGCGCGGATCGAGCCCGTGCCGGGCGAGCACGTTCGAGAAGGCCGCGTACATGTTCGCGGTGGCCACCTCGATCACCGCCTCGGCGGTCGCGTCCGCGTCGAGACCGAGCGCCTCGCCGAGCGGCCGCATGGCCAGGGCGGACTTGTCGGGATGGAGCCGGAGGCGGCCTCCGACGAAGTTGTCGGGGTTGAGGAACCCGCACAGGAGGAAGGCGTCGGAGAGCGCCGGCTCCGTCCCACCGCGGCCGTAGCAGGCCGGACCCGGATCGGCTCCCGCGCTGCGCGGGCCGACCTTCAGGACCCCGACCGCATCGAGCCAGGCGATGGAGCCGCCGCCCGCCCCGATCGACGACACCCC
>CAMLFJ010000147.1 GCA_946479205.1 uncultured bacterium
CGCGATGCCGGAGCGCCAGCGTCCCGAGCACGGCTCGGTAGCGCTCGAGCCCGGCCAGCAGGAGGTCGGCGGCCTGCTGGAGCTGCAGGGCGAGCGCGGTGTCCACCACATCCGACGAAGTGAGGCCCATGTGGACGTAGCGGGAGTCGGTGCCGAGCGCCTCCTCCAGGTTCGTCAGGAAGGCGATCACGTCGTGGCGGGTGGTGGCCTCGATCTCGTCGATGCGGGCGGCCTGGACCCGGGCCCGCCCCTTGATCCGGCCGAGCGCGTCCTCGGGGATCAAGCCGCGCTTGCCGTACACCTCGCACACCGCCAGCTCGACCTGCAGCCAGGCCTCGTACTTGGCGTCCTGGGTCCAGATCCGCGCCATCTCGGGACGCGCGTAGCGGGGAATCATCGCGGCCGCCTCAGGAGCGCATGAGGCCGCGGGGGAGGTGCCGTCGGTCCACCGCCCCCAGGGTCATGAGCGAGAGGTTCTCCTCGTCGAGCACGCGGTGGATGAGGGTGTCCACCTCGTCCATCTGCACGTGATCGATGGCGGCCAGCATCTCGTCCATGGTCATGAACGAGCCGAACCGCATCTCGTGAGAGGCCAACCGGTTCATTCGAGAAGACGTGGACTCGAGTGAGAGCATCAGGCTTCCCTTGAGATGATCCTTCGATCGGCGCAGCTCGTCCGCGGTGACCCCGTCCTTCTTGAGGGCACGGATCTCCTTCATCAGGGCGTGGAGGACCTTGCTGAAGTTGGCCGCGTCCGTCCCCGCGTACACGTAGAAGAGCCCGGTGTCGCGGTAAGCCTGCTGCCCCGAGTGCACCGAGTACACGAGGGCCTGCCGCTCCCGGATCTCCTGGAAGAGCCGCGAGGACATGCTGCCCCCGATGATGTCGTTGAGCAGGTAGAGCGGGTAGCGATCGGGGGCGGTGTCGGAGACCCCGGGCAGCCCGAGCACGAGGTGCACCTGCTCGAGCGGCTTCTGCACGGTGTGGATGCCCGGGTGCAGCGTGGGCGGGACGAACGCGTGGGGGGCGGTCGGGCGGCCCCAGCCGTCGAAGCCCGCCGCGAACAGATCGGCCACCCGCTCGTGCTCGACGTGGCCGGCCACCGCCACCACGATCCGCCCGGGGACGTACTCGCGCTCGAAGTAGCCAAGGACGGTGTCCCGATCGAACGCGCGGACCACGTCCCAGCGGCCCAGGATGGGCCGTCCGAGCGGGTGATCGGCCCAGATCCGCTCCGCGAACAGGTCGTGGATGAGATCGTCGGGGGTGTCCTCCACCATCTTGATCTCCTGGAGGACCACCGCCTTCTCCTTCTCGATATCGGCGGAGGCGAACAGCGGCTGCCGCAGGATGTCGGTGAGGAGGCTCACCGCGAGCGGCAGGTGCTCGTCGAGCACCTGCACGTAGAAGCAGGTGTGCTCCTTCGCGGTGAAGGCGTCCATCTGGCCGCCCACCGAGTCGATCGCGCGGGCGATCTCCTCCGCGGAGCGGGTGGCGGTGCCCTTGAAGACGAGGTGCTCGATCAGGTGGGAGATGCCGCCGAGCGGCTCGGGCTCGAGCCGCGAGCCGGTCTCCACCCAGATGCCCACCGCCACCGAGCGCACATGCGGCATCGCCTCGGTGACGAGACGGATGCCGTTGGGCAGCGCGCTCTTGCGATACGCCACTAAGCGGGGCTCGCGCTCGGGGCGATCTTGAGCTTCTCCTGCTCGGCGACCGCGGGCTGATCCTTCAGGGCCGCCTTGCGGGACAGCCGCATCTTGCCGTTGCCGTCGATCTCGATCACCTTGACCGCGACGATATCCCCCTCGGAGAGCACGTCGCCCACCGTGCGGATGCGGCTCTCGGCGATCTGCGAGATGTGGAGCAGCCCCTCGTTGCCGGGGATGATCTCCACGAAGGCGCCGAACTCCTTGATGCTCTTGACCTTGCCCACGTAGATGCGGTCCAGCTCCGCCTCGCGGCAGATGTCCTGGATCATGCCGATCGCCATCTGGGCCGCCTCGCTGCTCGGCGAGAACACGGTCACCTTCCCGTCGTCCTCCACGTCGATGCGGGCGCCCGTCTTCTCCTGCATCCCGCGGATGACCTTCCCGCCGGGGCCGATGATCTCCCGGATCTTCTCCGGGCGGATCTTGATGGTGATGAACCGCGGGGCGTGCGGGGACAGCTCGGTCCGGGGCCCCTTGATGACCTCGGCCATCTTGCCGAGCACGTGCAGCCGCGCCTCCTTCGCCTGGGCGAGCGCCTGGCGCATGATGTCGATGGAGACGCCGCCGATCTTGATGTCCATCTGCAGCGCGGTGATCCCCTTCTCCGACCCGGCGACCTTGAAGTCCATGTCGCCGTAGTGATCCTCGCTGCCCATGATGTCGGTCAGGATGCCGACCTTGTCGCCTTCCTTGACCAGCCCCATCGCGATGCCCGCCACCGGGGCCTTGAGCGGGGCCCCCGCGTCCATCAGCGCCATCGAGGCGCCGCAGATCGAAGCCATCGACGACGAGCCGTTGGACTCGAGGATCTCCGAGACCACCCGGACCGTGTAGGGGAACTCCTCCTTGGTCGGCATCACCGCCTCGATCGCCCGCTGGGCGAGCGCGCCGTGTCCGATCTCGCGGCGGCCCGGGGTCCCGAACCGCTTCACCTCGCCCGTCGAGAAGGACGGGAAATTGTAGTGCAACATGAAGCGCCGGAAGGCATTGCCCTCGAACGCCTCGATCTTCTGTTCGTCGTCCTTGGTGCCGAGGGTGGCAATGACGAGGGCCTGGGTCTCACCGCGGGTGAAGAGCGCCGAGCCGTGGGCGCGTGGCAGGTACGCCACCTCGCTCCAGATCGGGCGCACTTCCTTGACGCTGCGGCCGTCCACGCGGATGCCCTTCTCCACGATGAGGCGGCGCACCTCGGCCTTCTCGACCTTCTCGAAGTAGCCGCGGGCCTTCGCCCGGTTCGCCTCGTCGCCGCCGACCGCCGCGAACACCTCTTCGAAGATGGCGTCGAGGGCCTGGCCACGCGCCTGTTTCTCGTGCACGGCCAGCGCCTGGACCACCTTGGCCGAGGCCAGCTCCTTCACGCGCGCCTCGAGCGCCGGATCGGCGCCCGCCTGGGCGTCGAAGGCCCAGCGGGGCTTGGCCGCCTTGCCCACCAGCTCCTTCTGGATCCGGGTAAGCTCCTTGCACCGCTCGTGGCCGAACGCCAGCGCCTCGAGCATCTGCTCCTCGCTGACTTCCTTGCCACCGGACTCGACCATCAGGATGGCGTCCTCATTACCCGCCATCACGAGCTCGAGCGGGGAGGCCGCCACTTGCTTGTAGGTGGGATTGGCCACCAGCTTGCCGTCCACCAGGGCCACCCGGACCGCCCCGACCGGACCCGAGAACGGGATGCCGGACAGCGCCATCGCGGCCGAGGAGCCGATCATCGCGAGCACGTCCGGGTCGTTGTCGGAGTCCGCCGAGATGACCAGGTTGATGATCTGGATCTCGTTGCGGAAGCCCTTGGGGAAGAGGGGACGGAGCGGCCGGTCGATGAGCCGGCAGGTCAGCGTCTCCTTCTCGTCGGGCCGGCCCTCGCGCTTGAAGAAGCCGCCGGGGATGCGGCCACCTGCGTAGGACTTCTCGCGGTACTCGACGGTGAGGGGCAGGAAGTCCCGGCCCTCCAGGGCGGACCGCGAGGCGACGGCGGTCGAGAGCACCATGGTCCCGCCGCAGCGGACGACCACGGCCCCGTCGGCCTGCTTGGCGACCTTTCCGGTCTCGATGGTGAGCGGCAGGTTGTTGATCTGGATCTGCACAGAGTGAGGTGTCATACGGTCAGCATCCTCCTGGGATAGTTGAGACTTTTGCGACTTCGAGAGGGACCCGGCCGGGCCGGGTGAACGTGAGATCGATCCAATCAGGATCCGCGATCACTTGCGGATCCCGAGCTTTTCCGTGATGGCTCGGTAACGCTCCGAGTCCTTCTTGCGGAGGTACTCGATCAGGCCGCGGCGCTTGCCGATCAGCATGAGCAGGCCGCGACGGGAGTGGTGGTCCTTCTTGTGCAGCTTGAAGTGCTCGGTGAGCCCGTTGATCCGCTCCGACAGCAGCGCGATCTGGACCTCGGGCGAGCCGGTGTCGCCCTCGTGCACCTTGAACTGCTCGATGAGACCCTTCTTCTTGTCCTGGGACAGTCGCATTCCGGAATCCTCCCGGGGGTTCCCCCCCCAATCGCCACGCCCCCAGAGCCCCGACCGCGGCTCCGTTGGGACGGGTTCGTTGGACCGCTCAAGCCCGCGTTAAGACGAGCGGAGTGTACCACGCAGGGGTGAGGGGTTCAAGCGATCACCCCGCCGGTTGGGCCCGCAGGAGGCGCCGGGCCTCCACCATGTCGGCCCGGACCTGCGCGGTGAGGGCCTCCACGCCCGGGAACTTCATCTCGGCGCGGATCCGGACGAGGAAGTCGAGCGTGAGCGGGCGATCGTAGAGGTCCCCGGCAAAGTCGAACAGGTAGGCCTCGACCCAGTACTGCGACTCCTCGAAGGTCGGCCGGTAGCCGATGTTGACCACCGCCTCGGCCTGCCGGCCGTCCCAGCGCGCGTGGGCCGCGTACACCCCGGCGGCCAGGGCCAGCGGGCGGTCCGGCTTCAGGTTCGCGGTGGGAAACCCGAGCGTGCGGCCACGGCCGGCGCCGCGCTGCACGATCCCGGTGAGCGAATAGGGCCGGCCCAGGAACGCCCGGGCCTGCTCCACGTCGCCGTCACGAAGCGCCTCGCGGATCGCGCTGGAGGACACGGTGAGTCCGTTGACCTGCAGCGGCGGGAGCACGTGGGTGACGAACCCACGCTGGGCGCCCAGCTCGCGCAGCAGGACCGCGGTTCCGCGCGCCCCGCGGCCGAAGGTGTGGTTGAAGCCCACGACCACCTCGCGAGCGCCCAGGGTGCGCACCAGCGCGTCGTCCACGAAGGTCTCGGCCTCGATGTGCGAGAAGTCGAGCGTGAACGGAATGACCAGGGTGGCGTCGAGACCGTGCTCCCCGATGCGGGCCAGGTTCTCCTCGAGCGTCGCGATGGGCGCGGGCGCTTTCTCGGGTCTCAGCACCACGGTCGGATGCGGGTCGAAGGTGCACGCGACCGCGGAGACGCCGAGCGCGCGGGCGCGCTGCACTGCGGTGTCGAGGATCTTGGCGTGCGCGAGATGGATGCCGTCGAAGGCGCCGAAGGCGGCCACCGACGGCCGCAGCTCAGGCGGGAAGGATCGAAGGTCGCGGAGGATCCGCATGGAGGAGCCGTTCGGGCTTCACCCGGTCGCCGAGTCCCTGCCCCAGGCCGAGCAGGCGGCCGTCGGGGCCGTAGACCCGGAGCAGGCCGCCCGCGCGCTCGCCGCTGGCCACCGCCTGCCCGTGCGTGAATGCGCGGGCTCCGTCCGCGTCGAGTCGGACCGCGCCCAGCGAGGCCAGCGCGCTGTCGGGCGGCAGGAGCCGCGCCCAGAGGGCCTCGCCGGAGCGGGCCTCCCGCACCTCGTCCCACGTGACGGCGGCCTCGAGCGCGTAGGGCCCGACTCGGGTGCGGACGAGCCCGGCCAGGGTCGCCCCACAGCCCAGGGCGGCGCCCACGTCCGCCGCGAGGGTGCGCACGTAGGTTCCCTTGCCGCAGCGGATGCGCATGACGAAGTCGGGGAGCGCGACCGACTCGAGCCGGATCGAGTGCACGACGACCTGGCGCGGCTCGCGCTCCACCTCGACGCCCTGCCGGGCCAGCTCGTAGAGGCGCTTGCCGTCCCGGTGCAGCGCCGAGAACATGGGCGGGACCTGCTGGATCGTGCCGATGAACGGCGCGAGCGCGGCCTCGAGCGCGGGCGCGTCGAGCGCGGGCACCGGGCGCGTCTCGAGTACCGCGCCGGTCAGGTCCTGGGTCTCGGTCGTGACGCCCAGGCGGACGGTGGCCACGTACTCCTTGTCCAGCTCCACCAGGTACGGCGTCAGCTTGGTGGCTTCCCCGACCAGGATGGGCAGGAGGCCGGTGGCGGCGGGATCGAGCGTGCCGCCGTGGCCGACGCGGGGCGCGCGCAGCACCCGGCGCAGGTGGGCCACCATCTGGAACGAGGTGACGCCCGGCCCCTTCTCGACCGGCAGGATCCCGGCGCGGTGGCGATCGCTCACGACACCGGGCCGTCGAGGGCCTGCCGCACCGCCGCGAGCAGCGTGGCCTTCGCGGACGCGAGCGGCCCGGGCAGCGTGCAGCCCGCCGCGTTCTCGTGTCCGCCTCCGCCGAACTGGTGGGCGATGCGGTTGACCGGCACGTCGCCCTTGCCGCGCAGGCTCGCCTTCACCCGGCCGTCGCCCTCGGCGCGCAGGAGCACCGCGACCTTGACGCCCGCGATCGAGCGCGGATAGGTCACGAGATCCTCGGCGGCCATGAAGGCCTCCGAGGCCGCGCCCTCGGGCACCGTGAGCGTGGCGATGCGCCCGTCCGGGCTGACCTCGACCCGGCTCAGCAGGCCGCCCAGGGTCAGCAGCGCGTCCGGGGGCCGCCGCTGGTAGAGCCGGTCGGTGACGAGCGCGGGCTCGGCGCCCTCCGCGGTGAGCGCGCCCGCGATCCGGAAGGTGCGGGGCGTCGTGTTCGAGTAGCGGAACGAGCCGGTGTCGGTGTGAATCGCGGTGTAGAGGCCGAGCGCGGTCTCCCGACCGACGGGCCAGCCGAGGGCGACGAGCAGGTCGTAGATCATCTCCCCGACCGCGGCCGCCGAGGGATCGATCCAGTTCAGCGTCCCGTAGCGCCGGTTGTCCGGATGATGATCGATGTTGAGCACCCGGCTGGCCGGGCCGCGGACGCCCGCGAGGAGGCCCTCGGTCCGCCCGTCGTTGGGACAGTCGGTCAGCACGATCGTGTCGAAGGTCGCGGGGGCGGTCCGCCACACCTGCCAGCGATCGGCGCCCGGGAGGAAGTCGAGGACGTCGGGCACCGGGTCGGGGCCCCCGAAGGTCACCGTCCAGCCCGCCTTCTCCATCGCGAGCCCCAGGCCGAGCAGGGTGCCGAGCACGTCGCCGTCGGGATGGACGTGACCGAGCATCAGGGCGGAGCCGCGGGGCCCCGCGAGCAGGTCCACGAGCTGGGCCGGCGGCTCCGGCGCGACGATCGTGATCATTCGTCCGCCTCCGACGACGCCTCCGACTTCTTGAGATCGGCGAGGAGCGCCTGGATGTGAGCGGCGTGCTCCATGGACCGGTCGGGCCGGAACATGATCTCGGGGGTGACCCGCAGGTCCAGGTGCCGGCGCAGCCAGCTCCACACGAAGCCCCGCGCGCTCTCGAGCGCCTTGAACGAGGCGGCCCACTGCGCGTCCGGCCCGAGCACCGACACGAAGACCTTGGCGCGCTTGAGATCCGGCGTCGTGTCCACCTCGGTCACGGTCACGAACCCGAGCCGCGGGTCCTTGAGCTGGCGCTGCACGACCATGGAGATCTCTTCCTTGATGAGCTGGTTGACGCGTACGAGCCGCTTGCCTTGCATT
>CAMLFJ010000148.1 GCA_946479205.1 uncultured bacterium
TCTGGGCCAAGCTCGTCTACTTCAGCGCGCTCCTGCCCAGCGAGTGGTGGGCGCCAGAAGAATCGATCATCAAGTGGATGCGCCCGGCCTTTCACGCGGTGAGCGCGGTTCGGGACCACCCCGAGGTCCTGATGGCGACGCTGGCCGCCCTCCTCTTCCTCGGCGCGAGCTTCCTGCTCCTCCCGCGCGTCCCGCGCCTGCTCGCGCTTCTCGCGCTCGACCTGTTCCTGACGTCGCTGGCGATCACCGATCTCGTCCACGTGCGCTACTTCGCCGACGTCGTCTCCCTGTCGGACGTGATGATGGCGCCCATGGTGCTGGGGGTGCTCCCGCGCGTCTTCGAGTCGCTCTCCACCCTGAACGCGCTCTACTACCTCGACGTGGTGGCCGGCCTGCTCCTCCTGCCCTGGTACTGGCGCGCGGGCCGGCGCATCCCGCCCCTGCCGCGCCCGGCGCGAATGAGGCTCGGGCTCGGCGTGCTCGGCGCCGGACTCGTCCTCGCGGTCCCGACCGCGCGGCTGGCGTGGCGGAACGGGCCCGCGTTGCTCGGATACTCGAGCCCGCGCATCGAGCTCGCGGCCGCGATCGGCATCCTGCCCTACCACCTGGGCGATCTGGCCCTGCGCCTGGCCGTGAAGAAGCCGACCATCGGGGAGCCCGACCGTCAGCGGGTGATCCGCTTCCTGGCCGATCACGCGCGGGCCGCGCAAGGCCCCTCGCCGCTCTTCGGCGTCGCGCGCGGCAAGAACGTGATCGTCATCAACGCCGAGTCCCTGCAGGCGTTCCCGCTCGATCTGGTGATCGACGGCCAGCCGATCACCCCGCGCCTGTCCGCCTTCGCCCGGGAGAGCCTGCACTTCGTGAACTTCTTCGATCAGACGCATCTCGGCACCACCTCGGACGCCGAGTTCGCGGCCATGCACTCGCTTCATCCCCTGGCGGTCGGCGTGCTCTCCAATCACTTCAGCTACAACCACCATCGGGGACTTCCGCGCATCCTCTCCGAGCACGGCTACGCCACGGTCTCCGCGTGCGCGGCCCAGGCCGACTTCTGGAACATGCGGGCGATGCACGCCGGCCTCGGCTTCCAGCGCTCCTTCTTCGAGGACCAGTTCCGGATGACCGAGCTCATCGGTCCCTGGCTGGCCGATCACGAATTCTTCGCGCAGATCATGCCGATCCTCACCGTGGCGCCCGCGCCGTTCATGGCGTTCCTCCTGACCGCCTCGAACCACCACCCCTACCGACTGCCTCCGGCGCATCGCGAGCTCTCCCTCGGCGCGCTGGAGGGGACCCTGCTCGGCGACTATCTCCAGTCGGTGCGGTACTTCGACCGCGCCTTCGGCACGCTCGTGGATCGCCTGCGGTCGGCCGGGCTCCTGGAGACCTCGGTCGTCGTCATCTACGGCGATCACCACGGATTCCTCGGCGATCCGCCCGAGCTCGGCGGGCTCCTCGGCATCTCGGCGCGCGACGAGTACCGGACCCTGCAGGTCAGAAAAAGAGTCCCCATGATGATCCGGCTGCCCCACGGCGCGAAGGCGGGCGTCCAGACCGTCGTCGGAGGTCACCTGGACATCGCCCCCACCATCCTCTCTCTCCTCGGGATCAGCCACGAGTCGGGCCTGATGCTGGGGAGGGATCTGACCCAGGGCGGCAGCTCGCTCGTGGTGTTCCGGGACGGCAGCTTCACGGACGGGACCACCTGGTACGCCCGGCACGTCGGGCGGGCCACGGGCACCTGCTACGCGGTCAGGACGGGGCAGCGGGTCGACTGCGGCCAGGTCGAGGCGCAGCGGCGCGAAGCGCGCGATCGGCTCGAGGTCTCGGACCTCGTCATCCGGGGCGATCTCGTCCCGAGCCTCACCCCGCCGCGGCGATGACCGAGTGCGCTCAGCCCCCGAAGATCCGGACGGCCGGGCTCGGCGGCCCGGGCGCGGCGGGCGCGGCGGTCCCGAACACGTCGCGAGCGATGTGGTAGCCGAGCATCCGGTAGCTCTCCCACTGCGCCTCGTCGAAGAACTGGTCGCCGGTCGTCTCCTGCGGGAAGGGCGGATGCGCCCGATGGTACTCGCCGAGGTCGGCCGGCTCGTCGCCGACCAGGGTCGGTTTGAGGTAGAGCAGCCAGCCGTGCCACTCGGGATCGTCGACGAAGGTCACGCGGGCCAGCGCGGCGTGCGCGAGCGAATGGCGCGCCCGGTCTACCGGCTCCTCGACGGTGAGGCGCAGCTGGTCCAGAAGGCGCTCCTTCACCGGCTCCTGGCTCCACTTCCCGCGCCGGAGCTGCTCGAGGGTGCCGAACAGCCGCCGGTGGCTGGCCGGCACCGCCTCGTCGAGCGCGGGCTCGGTCAAGAACTCGATCTCGGCCCCGAAGTCGAGCCGAGCCTTGCGAATGAGGTTCGCGAGCCCGTCGAAGGTGTAATCCGGATCCGCCTCGGCGTCGACGAGCACGATGCGGGCGAGACGGCGACGGATCAGCTCGTACCCCCCCATGTTCTCGAAGTGCCCGCCGTCGGAGAGGTACCAGTGCTTGCGCGAGGTGCCGTAGAACCGCGAGACGAACTCGCTGAGGAGATAGGACTGAACCCGGAACATCCGCTCGAGGAACAAGGGCCGTCGATGTCCTGCGCGTCGCCCGGGCTCGGCTCCCGAATCCCACCAGTAGCCGAGCCGAACGTTGGTGAGCCCGCAGAGGAGGCTCAGCCCCAGGTTGGTCCTCGCCCCGAGCCCGGTCGAGAACGCCGCGCCGGAAATGCCGGTCCAGGCGCCGACCGGGAGCCGTTCGCCGCCCTGCCAACCCTGGCCGTCGGCGGTCTCCGTGAAGACGTGGTACGCGGGACCCTCGGCGCCCGCCCGGGACTGCGGGAAGATCGTCACCGCGTTCGGCGGAGGCGAGCCGGAGGCGTCGCGGGGCCGGAGCACCGCATGGCTCGAAAAAACCGCGTGGTGACGGATGCCGACGCTGAACGCGCACGGCCCGAGCGCCAGGCCGGTGCCCTTGCGATCCTGGCGCTGGACGTTGGAACGCCCGTCGACCGTTTCGTTGATGGTCACGTTGATGAGATGGAGGGGGCGAGCCCGGGGATCGCCCTGCGGCTCCGGAGCCGGCCAGTAGTCGGCCGCGTCGATGTTGTCGCCGGGGGCCACCTCGGTGACGCGCTGCCGGGCCACCTTCTGCCGTCGCGGGTTCGAGGCGCCCAGGTAGGCCCGCGTCAGACGCGCGCTGTACATCGAGTGGAGCGAGGACTGATTGATGAAGGGCCAGCACCGGCCGAACGCGAAGGCGAACACGATCATGATCGCCCAGACGACCGCGACGAACCGGAAGTCGTCGCGATCGCGGACGTGGGGCCCGGCCCCGGCGGGCGCGCACGGTCGCGGGGCGGTGCACTCGCCGGGCACCGGCAGCACGGTGGTGGCGGTGACCGAAGCCCCGGGGGCCTGCGGGATCTGGACGTTGATGGTGGCCCGGGACGCGGGCGGAGCCGCCCAGGTGATGACGGGCGCGCCCGAGGGCTCATCGAACTGCCACGCCAGGCCGTGGGCCAGCATGCTCAGCGAGGCGAGCACGAGGGCGGCCACCAGGAGCGCTCCGGTCGTCACCAGCGCCGCCACCGGCAGGCGGAGCCGCCCCCCCTTCCCGCTCCCGGCCAGCGCGGTCGCGATCCGCTGCGCGAAAGCGGCCGCGCCCGCGAGCATGATCAGCGCGGAGCCCAGGTAGGCGACCAGGCCGCCGTGCGACCGCTTCTCGACGAGATAGAGCGTCTGGCCGACCGCGTCCACGAGCGCGAACGCGAGCAGCGCTCCGGTCGCGACCAGCGCGAACTTGAGCTGCGTCGACAGGATATTGCGCTGCCGATCGATCTCGAACAGTCTCTGGCTCTCCTCGGTGAGGCGGTCCGCCGGATCGCTCCTCGCCTTGCGCCGAGCGATCGCCCAGGCGGCCACGGTCACGACGAGAACGCCCAGCACCGCGACCCCGAGCCACCGGACCGGCTCGCGCGACGCCGCCAATCCCGCCGCGACGGCGGCGGTGAGCACCAGGCCCCACACCGGCCATTCGGTCTTCTTCCGGGTGTTCCACCGCCCGGTCAGCCAGAAGGCCCACGCGAGCGGCGCCGCCCACCAGACGACGGCGATCGCCGGAACGACGATCCATGGGCTCCACCAGAGCCGGCTCGCGGCACACGGGGCGGCGACGCAGCCGGCCGCGCCCGGCAGACTCGCCCAGACGTCCGGGGCCCACAGATCGAGGGCCAGGCGAGGAAGCTGTCCCGTCATGAGCAGGAGGAGGGCGAAGCTGAGCACGACGACCTGGATCGTCACCCAGTTCCTCAGCATGATGGCGGCGGCGATCAGCATGTCGCCGGCCCCGTTCGGCGAGAGGTACCGCCCGTTCTCGCGGAGCCACCCGACGACGTCGGGCATGCCGGCGGGTCGCTGCGCAGGCGCCGCGGTGGGATCGAGCAAGGTTCGCACCTGCTCGCCGTTCTGGATCTCACGGCGACGGTACAGCCGCCCCAGAAAGGCCCCGAAGTACCCACCTCCCGACACGGTGGAGATGTAGTCGATGCCCGCGAGGCGCCCGAGCTGGGCCAGCGCCTGAAACACGCCGAGACAGAAGGTGGCGCTCCTGATTCCCCCGCCGGACAGCGCGACCCCGACCACCGCGTCCGACGGCCGATCCGCGGGCAGCTCGCGGCCGGGAACCCGCGCGTGCAGATGCGCGCGCTCGTTCGTCCAGAGCTCGCGCGGATAGGCGTCGTCGTACGCGGACGGCCGGCTCATGAGGGCTCTCCGATTCTTCCGCACCAGGCTGGGTTCATCGCCTCACCCCTCCGCGATTCTCCACCCGAATCCACTCGCGCGGGCAAGCACATTCTGTCCTTACTCCGCCCGGCCGGACGAGCCGAACTTCCGCTTGACCACACCGGGCCCGTGCGGTACCAAGCAGGCACTGGAGACAACACATGACCGACAGCGCCATCGCCACGGGACTTCAGCTTCGTTCGACGGTGAGGAAGGACGGCACGCTCGAGCTCTCGCTCGTCAGCGTACCGACCCCTGAGCCGAAGCCGGAGGAGGTGATCGTCCGCATCGACGCCTCCCCCATCAACCCCTCCGACCAGGGCCTGCTGTTCGGCGGCGCCGACATGAGCACCGCGAAGGCCGCCGGCCCCGCCGACAAGCCGGTGGTGACCGCGAGCATCTCGCCGCGGGTGATGCAGGCGATGGCCGGGCGGCTGGACCAGTCGCTGCCCGTCGGCAACGAAGGGGCCGGCGTGGTCGTCCGGGCAGGCGCGTCACCGGCCGCGCAGGCGCTGATGGGCAAGACGGTCGCCGTCCTCGGGGGCGCCATGTACTCCCAGTACCGCTGCATGAAGGCCGTGCAGTGCCTGGTCCTGCCGCCGGGGACGACCCCGGCCGAGGGCGCCTCCTGCTTCGTCAATCCCCTCACCGCGCTCGGCATGGTCGCGACCATGCGCGCGGAGGGGCACAAGGCCCTCGTGCACACCGCGGCCGCGTCCAATCTCGGACAGATGCTCAACAAGATCTGCATCAAGGACCAGGTCGGCCTGGTGAACATCGTGCGCAAGCCGGAGCACACGGACGTGCTCAAGAAGATCGGCGCCACCCACGTTTGCAACTCGAGCGTGCCCACCTTCATGGACGACCTGACCGAGGCACTCGTCGCCACCGGAGCCACCGTGGCCTTCGACGCCATCGGGGGCGGCACCCTGGCCGGGCAGATCCTCACCGCCATGGAGATCGCGGCGAACCGGACCGCGAAGGAATACAGCCGGTACGGCTCCACCACGCACAAGCAGGTCTACATCTACGGGGGCCTCGACCGCGGGCCCACCCAGTTCAACCGCGCCTTCGGCATGGCCTGGGGGATCGGCGGCTGGCTACTCACCCCCTTCCTGCAGAAGATCGGCTTCGAGGCCGCCCAGAAGCTGCGCGAGCGGGTCGCGGCCGAGATCAAGACCACCTTCGCGAGCACGTACACCAAGGAAGTCTCGCTCGCGGGCGCCCTGCGGCTCGAGGAGATCGCGGTCTACGGCAAGCAGGCCACCGGCGAGAAGTACCTGATCAACCCCAACCAGGGGCTCCGCTGACCCGGCCTCACTCCGCGAGCGGGCGTCGGACGAGCCAGACGACGGCGAGTCCCACGAGCAGCGCGAGGCCGGCGTACCAGAGATACCGCGCGGCATTCGCGCGCAGGTGATCGCCCGCGACCACCACGGCCAGATCCGTCACGTACAGGATCTCGCACGCGCCATTGCCGGTGTCGCCCCGGGTCAGGCTGGTCCGTCTGGTGAAGATCTCCTGTCCGTCCTTCGTCACGGTGTAGTCCACCAGCAGGCCGGTCATCCGGATCTGGTCGCCGACGTGAATCGCCCCGATCCGCGCGGCGGTGACCGGGTCGGCGGGAATGAGGTGGTTGTTCGACGCCTTCTCGGGATTGAACGCGGGCGTGAGGGCGCCGGACCAGTGGTAGGAGCAGGTGAACTCCCCGCTCCAGAACGTCACCTTCCGGTACGACCCGTTCGTGACGTCCTCGCCCCACACGACGCAGACGTCCCGGATATTGCCCGGATCCGCCTGGTGGTAGAGGTTGAGCAGCGCGTCACCGCGGTGCTGGGAGACGACCAGCCCGGCGATCGCGTAGGTCGCCCTGGGCGTGAGGGTGTACGTGTAGCCCTTGATCGTGGTGGTGAAGGGAGGTCGATCGCTGGCTTCCTGGACCGGCTCCGCCTCCGTGATCGCCCGGTCGATCCGGGCGAGGTCGGGCAGCGGGACCGCGCGGAGCGAGAAATAGATCGCGCCGACGACGCACAGGAGGAACGCCACCCCCAGGCCGCGCTGGAGGATCCTCATCGTCCGGCCGAATTCGTCATCACCTTGGCATTGATGCCGCAGCTCCGGTCAAGCATCCTTGTCCCATGGCGCGCATTGACGGGGTGGACGCGAGTCGGATCCAGGACGAGTACGCCGGCAAGGTGCTGGCCGCCCAGGCCAAGGCGTGGGGCGGCCCGTTGCTCAACCATCTGCTCTACGCGCGGCGCCCGACGATCTTCCGCGGGGTCCGAGCGATGTGGACGGGGATCGACACCTCGGGCCTCGTCGACGCCGGCCTCCGGGCGCTGCTCAACCGGCGCGTCGCCGCGCTCAACCGCTGCGAGTTCTGACAGGACATCAACGCTGCCGTCGGCAGCGGGCTCGGCGTCTCCACCGAGAAGATCCGTCAGCTCGACGAGTACCGGGCGAGCCCCCTGTTCACCGATGCCGAGAAGCTGGCGCTCGAGTACGCCGACGCCATCACGCTGAGCGATCGTGACGTGGACGACGAGCTCTTCGCGCGCCTCCGCGCGGTCTATGACGACGACACCATCGTCGAGCTCACCATGACGATCGCCTGGGAGAATGCCTCGTCGAAGTTCAATCGCGCCCTGCGGATCCCGTC
>CAMLFJ010000149.1 GCA_946479205.1 uncultured bacterium
TCGGCCGCCTTCTTGAGCCGCTCGATCTCCGCTTCGAGCCCGTGGATCCGCTCCGCCATCTGCTCGAGGGTCCGGGCCAGCGGATCGGGCAGATCGGTCTGGTTGAGATCGATGCCCCCGGTCACTCGCTCGCCGTTGCGGAATGTTATGCGACCGGGCACCCCGACGACAACACAGTTCTCCGGCACCTCGCGGACCACCACCGAGCCCGCGCCGATCCGGCTGCCCGCGCCGATCGTGAAACCGCCGATCACCTTGGCGCCCGCGCCGATCATGACGTTGTCGCCGATGGTCGGGTGGCGCTTCTCCCGCTTGAGGCTGGTGCCGCCCAGGGTCACGCCCTGGAGGATGCTGACGTTCCGGCCAACCTCGGCGGTCTCGCCGATGACGATGCCCATGCCGTGATCGATGAAGAGACCGGGGCCCAAGATGGCGGCCGGATGGATCTCGACACCGGTCAGGAAACGCCCCACGTGCGAGACCCAGCGGGCGGCCAGATGCCAGCCGCCCCGCCAGCACGCGTGCGCCACGCGGTGGATCCAGATCGCGTGCACCCCCGGGCTGCAGAGGACCACCTCGAGCGCCGACCGCGCCGCGGGGTCACGCTCCAGCACCGTCCTCACGTCCTGCCGCATTCGCTCAAGCATGCCGATCGCTCCTCGTGTCCGCCCGACTCAGCGCATCGCGCGCGGCCGCCCGCAGCCCCAGGGCCGCGACATCCGCGGCGTGCCGCCGAGTCTCCGGCAGCCCACCCACCGCCGCCTCGACCCGCGCGGCGTCCAGCTCCAGCAGCGCCTCGAGCGCGCACCCAGTCGCCACCTCGGTCGCCGCGCTCGCCGCCGCGATGGTCGGCCCGCAGCCGTAGGCCTGGAATCTCGCCTCGACGACCTGGCCGTCCCGCACGCGCAGGTGAAAGCGGACCAGGTCCATGCAGTCCTTGTATTCCCCTTCCCCCACCCCGTCCGGACTCCGCATGATGCCAGCGTTCCGTGGATTCCGGAAGTGATCGATCAGGGCCCGGCTGTACTGCACCGCTCGCCGGCCGGCTAGGCCCGGACCGGCATGACGCTCCGCAGCTTCGCCACCAGCGGCACGGTCGATTCGATCACGTAATCGATGTCATCGGCGGTGGTGCTCCGTCCGAGCGAATGCCGCACCGCGCCCATGGACCACTCGACCGGGACGCCCATCGCCACCAGCACGTACGACGGCTCCACGTTGCCCGACGTGCACGCCGACCCCGCCGACACGCCGATGCCCTTCAGATCCAGGCCGAGCACGATCGATTCCGACTCCACGTGCCGGAAACAGAGATTGCAGGTGCCGGGCAGCCGCCGGGTCGGGTGGCCGTTGAGCCGCACGTCGGGCACCCGGCTCCGGATGCCTTCCCAGAGACGATCGCGCAGCGCGGTCAGCCGCACCGCCTCGTCCGCCATGTCCCGGCCGCGGATCTCGACCGCCCGGCCGAGCCCGACGATGCCGGTCACGTTCTCGGTGCCCGCGCGCCGGCGCCGCTCGTGCTCGCCGCCGTGCTGGACCGAGACCATCTTGGTGCCCTTGCGGATGTAGAGTCCCGCCACGCCCTTGGGCCCGTAGATCTTGTGGCCGGAGAAGGACAGCATGTCGATCTGGAAGGCGTCGAGATCGATGGGCGCCTTCCCGAAGGTCTGCACCGCGTCCATGTGGAACGGGATGCCGTGCTCGTGGGCGATCGCGCCGATCTCCCGGGCGGGCTGGATGGTCCCGATCTCGGAGTTGGCGTGCATGATCGAGATCAGGATGGTGTCGGGCCGGATGGCCCGCCGGACCGCGTCGGGATCGACGAGTCCGTCGCCGTCCACGTCGAGATAGGTCGCCTCGAAGCCCAGGGTCTCGAGGTTCTGCACCGCCCGCAGCACCGCGTGGTGCTCGATCTTCGACGTGATGAGGTGGCCGCGCCCGCGCCCCATCGCCACGCCCTTGATCGCCATGTTGTCGGACTCGGTGCCGCCCGAGGTGAAGACGATCTCCTCCTTGCCCACCCGGAGGAAGTGCGCGACCTGCTCGCGCGCGGTCTCGAGCCCCTCGCGGGCCTCGCGGCCGAAGCCGTGCACGCTCGACGGATTGCCGAATCGCTCGCTCCAGTACGGCAGCATCGCCTCGACCACCTCGGGATGCACCGGGGTGGAGGCATTGTGATCGAGATAGACCTTCCGGTTCATTGACGCTCCCCTTTCACGATGTTACGCTGCGCCCGCATGGCCTCGGCCAAACGGAAGCTGGGTCTGATGCTCTCCACCGCCTCCGCCCATCCGAACCTCGAGACCGCCATCGGGCTGTCCCGGGCCGCGCTGGACGGCGGCGGCGACGTCTACCTGTACCTGATCGACGACGCGGTGGACGCGGTGGACGACGATCGTCTCCTCGCCCTGGCCGATCGCGGACTCAAGCTCTTCGTGTGCGCCTACGGCTGCCAGAAGCGTCGCCGGCCCCTGTCCGAGCGCGCCACCAACTGCGGCCTCGTGGTGCTCACCGACGTGATCAACGGGACCGATCGCTTCATCGCCCTCAACTAGCGTGGCGAGCCCGAGCCAGCCGACCCTCGTCCTCATCTCGGAGGACCCGCGCGTGTCCCACCGGGCCAACGAGGCGATGCGCATCGCGCTCGGCATCGTGGCCGGGGAGAACGAGGTGCGCATCGTGCTGACCGGCCCCGCGGTGCACCTGCTCGACGACGAGACCGACGACCTGGTGGACGGCGACGACATCGCCAAGTTCCGCGCCGCGCTCCGGAAGCTGGGCGTGCCCTTCCACATCGAGGGCGGCGCCCCCGCCCCCGCCGACTGGAACCGCGACGCGCATCCGGTGGTCCCGGTCACCGCGGCCGAGATCGGCGCGATGCTCTCCCGCGCCACGCGCTTCCTCGTGTTCTGATGCCCAGCTTCCTGCATCTCATCAAGGGCGACTCGGCCGCGCTCGCGGGCGCGGTGATCGAGGCCAATCTCCGCGAGGCCAACGCGCGGGTCACGGTGGTCCTGCTGGACGGCGCCGCCGCCCCGTCGCTGCCCGCGGGCGTCGCGGTGCGACGCCTCGGCCCCGGCGATCTGGACTACGCCGCGCTGCTCGATCTGGTCTTCGCCCACGATCACGTGATCACCTGGTGACCCTAGCGATCCTGGTATTCCTCGTGCCACTTCATCTGGATCGCCTCCAGGATGCCCTCGTTGGAGCCCTTGGCCTCGTCCGCGAACCCGGGCAGCGCCACCACCCACTTGTGCAGGTCGGTGAAGCGCACGCCGAGCGGATCCACGTCCGGGTGCGCCTCCATCAGGGCCAGCGCGATGTCCTCGGCGTCGCTCCATTTCACTTGGGTATCTCCACCACGACGTCTCCCTTCACGATGGCCTGACACCCGAGCCGCGAGTGGAGGGTGAGGCCCTCCGCGGTGTCCAGGCGGTCCTCTTCGTCCTGCTCCATGGTGGACAGGTTCTGCTCGCCCTCCCGCACGATGACGTGGCAGGTGGTGCACGCGCAGCTCCCACCGCAGTTGTGCTCGAGGTGGATGTCGTTGGCCAGCGCGATGTCGAGCAGCGAGCCGGGCCGGCCGTGATCGGCCAGCGGATACTTGCCGTCGTCCACCTCCACGGTCCGGTTGAGCGGCAGGAACGTGACCTTGTGCACCGCCATCACGAACTCTCCAGGAGCCGGTCGGCCCGCTTCGAGGTGACCGCGTCCTTGATCGCGGTCTCCATGAGCCGGTCCGCGAGCGGCGCGGTGACCTGATTGAGCGCGGTGGTCAGCTCGCGAATCCGATCGCGATCCGGGCCCGCCCGCGCGGTCCGCAGCGCGGCGCGGGCCGCCTCGATCGCGGCCAGCTCCTCGGCCCCCACGATGTCGCGGGCCTGGCGGAGGGCGCGCTCCACGTGGTTGAGCACGGTGTCGGCCTCGGTCTGCGTTTCGATGAGGAGACGCGCCTCGACGTCGGCCTCCGCGTACGTGAAGGAGTCCTCCACCATCTGCTCGACCTGGTCCTCGGTGAGCCCGTAGGTCGGCTTGACCTCGATGCTCGCCGCCTTGCCGGTCCGCAGCTCGCGGGCCTGCACTTGTAGGATTCCGTTGGCGTCGATGAGAAAGGTCACCTCGATCTTGGGCATGCCGCCCGGCATCGGGTCGATCCCGGCCAGGTCGAAGCGGGCGAGCGAGCGGTTGTCCTTGGCCAGCTCGCGCTCGCCCTGGAGCACGTGCATGTCCACCGTGGTCTGCCCGTCCACCGACGTGGTGAAGTACTCCTTGGCCAGCGTCGGGATCGTGGTGTTGCGGGCGATCAGCACGCTCACGATGCCGCCCAGGGTCTCGATCCCGAGGGAGAGCGGGGTCACGTCGAGCAGCAGCATGTCGGTGATGCCGCCGGCCAGGATCTGCGCCTGAACCGCCGCCCCCAGGGCCACCACCTCGTCCGGATTCATGCGGCTGTGCGGGGTCCGGCCGAACAGCTCCTCCACGCGCCACTGCACCAGCGGCATCCGCGTGGAGCCGCCCACCAGCACCACCTCGTCCACCTGGTCGGCCCGGAGCGCGGCGTCGGCGAGGGCCTGCCGGCACGGGCCGAGGGTCGCGGCCACCAGCGGCTCCACCAGGGCCTCGAGGTCGGCCCGGGCGATGTCGCGGTGGTAGGTGAAGCCCTCGAACGGGATCGTGAGCACGGTGCGCGCGTCGAAGGAGAGACGGCACTTCGCGGCTTCCGCTCCGAGGCGGATCTCCTGCAGCGCCTCCGCGTCCCCGGAGAGATCCACGTGGTGGCGGCTCTGGATGTCGGCCAGGATCCAGTCCACCATCGCCCGGTCGAAGTCGTCGCCGCCCAGATGCGTGTTGCCGTTGGTGGCGAGCACCTCGAAGACGCCGTCCTTCACGCGCAGGATCGAGATGTCGAAGGTGCCGCCGCCCAGATCGTAGACCGCGATGATCCCCTGCGAGAGCTTCTGCAGCCCGTAGGCCAGCGCGGCCGCGGTGGGCTCGTTGACGATGCGCAGCACCTCGAGACCCGCGATGCGCCCGGCGTCCTTGGTGGCCTGCCGCTGGGCGTCGTTGAAGTAGGCGGGTACCGTGATCACCGCCTGCTCGACCGGCTCGCCGAAGTGGGCCTCCGCCCGGTGCTTGAGCGCGCGGAGCACGTGGGCCGACACCTCGGGCGGGGTGACCGCCCGGTCCCCGATGCGGATGCTCACCACCTCGGCCTGGGGAGTGACCTCGAAGGGCAGGCGCGAGAGCTCGTCCTTCACGTCCTCGTAGCCGCGGCCCATGAGCCGCTTGACCGAGTAGACCGTGCGGGCCGCATTGCGGGCGAGCTGGCGGCGGGCCGCCTCGCCCACCACGACCCCGTTGCCGGTCCAGGCCACGATGGAGGGCAGCAGCGTGCGCCCCTCCGCGTCCGGGATCACCCGCGGGATGCCGCCCTCCACGTGAGCGACCAGGCTATTGGTCGTCCCGAGGTCAATGCCGACGATGCGAGACATGTTGGTCCTCACGCTCTCCCAGCGCGTCACTCAGGTCGTCGATGACGGTGCGCAGGTAGGCCCGGGTCGCGAGCCGCTGCTTGAACCACTCGAGGAGCGGCCGACGATCGCCCCCCTCGTCCACCAGCCGGTCCCACTCCGGAAAGCGGGCGATCACCGCCGCCGCCTCCGCGACGTACCGCTCCTCGAGCCGGCCGCGCTCCTCGCGGAGCCGTGTGCCGGCCTCACCCGCGAGATTCTTCCCCTGGGCCGCCCTGGCCTCCTCGAGCGCCTCCTGAACCTCCATCATCTCTTCCAGGAGCTCCCGGGGCGCCTTCGGCTTATCGGTCGCGCCCTCCCGGGCCTCCCGGCCCTCCTCGAGCGCGATCAGGTATTCCACACGCGCGAGCGGCTCGCGCAGGGCCCGGTAGGCGCGGTTGACCAGCGCGGACTGGCCCAGCACCTCCGCCTGGCGCTCGGCGCCCGCCCCCTGGTGGAAATCGGGATGGTGCTGGCGCGACAGCTCGTAGAACCGCCGCTGCAGGGCCTCCCCGTCCACCCCGAGCTTGCGGGGCAGCCCGAACACCGTGAAGTAATCGGTCACGCGCCTTTCCTCAAAACAACAACGGGCCCTGCCGGGCCCGCGTTCGTGTCTTCCGAGCCGGGCCTCAGGCGGAGAACGATGTCCCGCACCCACAGCTCGATTTCGCGCTGGGGTTGACGAAGGTGAACCCGCCCTGGAGTCCCTGGGTGACGTAGTCGAGCGTGGTCCCGTTCAGATACAGGTAGCTCTTCTTGTCGCAGACCACCTGCACCCCGTCGATGTCGAACTTCTTGTCGTGGGGGCCGATCTCGTTGTCGAACTCGAGCTGGTAGGACAGGCCCGAGCAGCCGCCCCCCTTGACCCCCACCCGCAGGTAGACGCTCCCCAGGCTCTGGGCCTCCATGAGCTGCTTGACCTGCTTCACCGCGGTTTCGGTCAGCGCCAATGCCATGGCGGTGGATCTCCTTTACCTTAGGACGCGTCCCGGCCGGCCGGGGCTTCGCTCGCGCTCCACTTTTCCTTGTAGTCCTGGAGCGCGGCCTTGATCGCGTCCTCCGCGAGCACCGAGCAGTGGATCTTCACCGGCGGCAGCTTCAGCTCGTTCACGATGTCGGTGTTCTTGATCTTGGCCGCCTCGTCCACCGTGCGGCCCTTGAGCCACTCGGTGGCCAGGCTCGACGAGGCGATGGCGCTGCCGCAGCCGAACGTCTTGAACTTGGCGTCCTCGATGACGCCGGTCTCGACGTTCACCTTGATCTGCAGCTTCATCACGTCGCCGCACTCGGGCGCGCCAACCAGGCCAGTGCCCACGCCCGGGGTGTCCTTGGTGAAGGACCCCACGTTGCGCGGGTTGTTGTAGTGGTCGACCACCTTATCGCTGTAGGCCATGTCCGCACATCCTCCTGAGTGAGGGCTGATCGCCCGAGGGCGTCGTTATTCCGCTTTCCAATGGATCGACTTCAGGTCCACGCCTTCCTTCGCGAGCTCGTAGAGCGGCGACATCTCCCGCAGCCGGTGGATGACCTCGACCGTCTTGCGCGCCACGAAATCCACCTCTTCCTCGGTGGAGAAGCGGTGCAGCCCGAACCGGATCGAGGAGTGGGCCAGCTCCGAGTCCACCCCGAGCGCCGAGATCACGTAGGAGGGCTCGAGCGTGGCCGAGGTGCAGGCCGAGCCCGAGGCCAGCGCCGCTTCCTTGTTGAGCCCCATCAGCACCGATTCCCCCTCCACGTACGCGAAGGAGATGTTCAGGTTGTGGGGCAGGCGCAGGGTGGGATGCCCGTTCACGTAGGCCTCATCCACCTTCGAGACGATCTGCTCCTGGAGCCGGTCCCGGAGCGCGGCGAGCCGCTTGCTCTCCGCGGCCATCTCCTCGCGGCAGATCTCCGCCGCCTTCCCGAAGCCCACCACCAGGGGCACCGGCACCGTGCCCGAGCGCATGCCGCGCTCGTG
>CAMLFJ010000150.1 GCA_946479205.1 uncultured bacterium
GTGGGGCTGATCGGGCCCAACGGCGCGGGCAAGACGACGCTCTTCAACTGCATCAGCGGCGCGCTTCATCCGGACGAGGGGCGCATCCGGCTCCACGGCGCCGACATCTCCCGCGCGCGGCCCGAGCGGGTCTGCCGCCTCGGCATCGCGCGCACCTGGCAGGTGGTGCGGAGCTTCGGGCGCATGACGGTGCTGGAGAACGTGATCTGCGGCGCGCTCCGGCGCACGAGCCGCGTCGGCCCCGCGCGGGCCCGCGCCCTCGAGCTGCTCGCCTTCACCGGCCTCGCGGGCAAGGAGCACGTGGTCGCGGCCGCGCTCACCCTGGCCGACAAGAAGCGGCTCGAGATCACCCGCGCGCTCGCCACGAGCCCGCGTCTGCTGCTGCTCGACGAGGCCATGTCCGGTCTCACCCCGTTCGAGACCACCGCCGCGGTGGAGCTGGTGCGCCGCATCCACTCCGAGCTGGGCCTCGCCATCTGCGTGGTCGAGCACGTGATGGAGGTGGTGATGCCGCTCTCGCACCGGGTGGTCGTGCTGGACCACGGCGAGAAGCTCACCGAGGGGCCGCCCGCCGAGGTCGCGCGCGACGAGCGGGTGATCACCGCCTACCTGGGAGACCGCTACCGTGGCCGCGCCTAGCCCGGCGCCGGCGGCGGGCGCTCCGCTTCTCTCGGTCCGGGACGCCCACGTGGCCTACCCGGGCGGCGTGGTCGCGCTGCACGGCGTGTCGCTCGAGGTCCGCGCCGGCGAGGCCGTCGCGCTGGTGGGCGCCAACGGAGCCGGCAAGACCACCCTGCTCAAGACGATCGCGGGCCTGCTGACGCCGCGGGCCGGCGAGATCTGGTTCGATGGCCGCCGCATCGACGCCGTGGAAGCGGCGGACCGGGTCGAGCTGGGCATCGCGCTGGTGCCCGAGGGCCGGCGGCTCTTCAGCCGCCTCTCGGTCGCCGAGAACCTGCGCCTCGGCACCTTCCGCGACCGCGACCCGAAGCGCCGCCAGGAGATGCTCGAGCGCGTCTTCGGCCTCTTCCCGGTGCTGCGCCAGCGGGTGGCCCAGCGGGCGGGCACGCTCTCCGGCGGCGAGGGCCAGATGCTCTCGATCGCGCGCGCGCTCATGTCGCGGCCGCGCTTCCTCATGCTCGACGAGCCGAGCCTCGGCATCATGCCGCGCATCGTGGACTCGATCCTGGACGTGCTGCAGATGCTCCACCGCCAGGAGGGGCTCACCGTGCTGCTCGTCGAGCAGAACGTGCCGGCCGCCCTCGCCGCCGCCGAGCGGGGCTACGTCCTCCAGACCGGCCGGATCGTGGCCGAGGGGACCAGCCAGACCCTGCTCGACAGCGACCTGGTGCGGCGGGCCTATCTCGGAATGTAAAAGGGGGGATGTGAGCTAGCGCGGCGACGGACGGAGGACCAGGTTGGCGTGCTCGTCCACCGCGGCCGTCCAGCCCGGGTGCACCAGGGTGCTGGCGTCGGGCTCCTCGATGATCGCGGGTCCGTCGATCACGTTGCCGCGCAGGAGCTTGCCGCGATCGAACACGCCGGTCGGGCGGAAGCCCCCCGCCTCCGCGAACCAGATGTCCCGACGACCCTTCAGGGCCGGCGCGGCGTCGGTCCCTCCTTCGGGTAACGGGGCGCGCCGGGGCTTCGGGGTCACGCCCACCGCGGCGAGCCGGACGTTCACCAGCTCGACCGGATCCTCGGACGCGGCGTACCCGTAGGCCCGCTCGTGCATCGCGTCGAACTGCTCGCGCAGCCGGGCCATGTCGGCGGCCGACAGCGGGCCGGGCGGGACGGGCACCGGCAGCTCGAACGACTGGCCGTGGTAGCGGAGGTCGACGCTCCGCAGCATCTGCCGGTCGGCCGCGGGCACGCCGTCGCGCGTCAGGCGCGCCTCGCCTTCCCGGAAGAAGTCGGCGAAGAGGGCCTCCAGCGCCGCGGGCGCGAGCCCGTCCAGGCGGAGCCGGCGCGTGGCGACGAACTCGTGACGGATGTCGGTCACGAGCATGCCCACCGCGGAGGCGATGCCCGGGCTCGGCGGCACGAGCACGGTGGGGATGCCGAGCTCGCGGGCCAGCGCGTTGGCGTGCAGCGGCCCGGCGCCGCCGAAGGCCACCAGCACGAAGTCGCGCGGATCGTAGCCGCGCTGCACCGAGACCAGGCGCATGGCGCCGATCATGTGGGCGTTGGCGATCTCGACGATGCCGCTGGCCGCGGCGAGCGGGTCGAGGCCGAGGGGCGCGGCCACCCGCAGGGCGATGGCGCGGCGGGCCGCGTCGGCGTCGAGCGTCATCTCGCCCCCCAGGAAGAACGACGGGTCGAGCCGGCCCAGGACCAGGTTCGCGTCCGTGATGGTCGGGGTCGCGCCGCCCAGGCCGTAGCACGCCGGCCCCGGCCGGGCCCCCGCGCTGCGCGGGCCGACGCGGAGCGCGCCGCCCGCGTCGATCCAGGCCTCGCTGCCCCCGCCCGCGCCCACCTCCACCAGGTCGATGACCGGGGTCCGCACCGGATAGCCGCCGCCACGCCCCTCGCCGAGCGGCGTCACCGCCTGCGCGCCCACCTCCATCTCGGTGGACAGCCGGAGGCGCCCGTCCTGGATGAGACCGACCTTGGCGGTGGTGCCGCCCATGTCGAAGGACAGGACGTTGGGATAACGGTACGGCGCGGCCACCGCCCCCGCCGCGATAACTCCCGCGGCCGGGCCGGACTCGACCATGTAGACGGGCCGCTCCTTCGCCGACGCGGCGGTCATGACCCCGCCGTTCGATTGCATCACGTAGAACGGCGCGGTCGCGCCGAGCGCGGCGAGGCGCGACTCGAGCGCGTCCAGGTAGCGCGAGACGATCGGCATGACCGCCGCGTTCACCGCGGCGGTGCTCCCGCGCAGGTACTCGCGGAACTCCGGGCACACTTCCGAGGAGACGGAGAGCCAGGTCCCAGGCATCTCCTCGCGCACCACCGCGGCGGCGGCCCGCTCGTGCGCCGGGTTCAGATACGAATGCAGGAAGCAGATCACCACCGCCTCGACCCCTTCCGCCCGCAGGCGACGCACCGCCAAGCGCACCTCGCCGAGGGCGAGCGGCTCCAGCACCGCGCCCTCGGCGTCGAGCCGCTCGCCGACCTCGAGGCAGAAGCGTCTGGGCACCAGGGGCGCCGGCTTCTGGAGATGCACGTCGTAGAGGCGGGAGCGGATCTGGCGGCCGATCTCGAGGATGTCGCGGAAGCCCCGGGTCACGAGCATGCCCACCCGCGCGGTCTTGCCCTCGATGATGGCGTTGGTCGCCACGGTGGTGGCGTGGACGACCGCGGCCACGTCGCGGCCCTCGGCCCCGCATTCCGCGAGCCCGCGCTCCAGCGCTCCCATGAAGCCCTTGGCCGGATCCTCCGGGGTGGTGAGCACCTTGACCACCCGCACGCGGCCCGTGTCGGCCTCCACGAGCGCCGCGTCGGTGAAGGTGCCGCCAATATCGATGCCCACGCGCCACCGGGTCATCGGACCATCTCCGCGCGCGCCGCCGCCGTGGCAGCGGGGTCGAGCGCCTGGGTCGCGTGATCCACGACCACCCCATAGACCGCGCGGGCGCGCTCCGGGGAGATCTTGCCCTGGGCCACGTCGGCGGCCACTCTCGCCGCATCGCGCTCGATCGCGGCCTCGGTCCCGCCGCCGCCCGGGGTCTGCACGCTCACCACGTCGCCGGCCGCGAGCTGGAAGGTGATCTTGGAGGGCAGCTCGCGCGCCGCCGCGGTCTCGGGGTTGAGGATGTACTTCGCGGGCCGCGCGGCCCCGCCGCCGAAGAGCCCCCACGGCGCGTAGCGCGCCTTGTCGGAGAGGATCGAGAAGCTCGGCTCGTGGCCGGGGAAGGCGTAGTCGCGCCGCACGCCGAGGCCGCCCCGGTGCCGCCCGCCGCCCTCCGAGTTCTCGATGAGGGCGTAGCGCAGGATGCGCACCGGGTAGTTGGCCTCGGTCTCCTCGATCGGCGCGTTCTCGGTGTTCTGGAAGTGCGCCTGCACCGCGTCCATGCCGTCGGTGGTCAGGGTGGCCCCGTAGCCGCCCGCGATGGTCTCGTAGTACGTGAAGTACTCGCCGGTGCCCGGGTTCATGCCCCCGAACGCGATGTTGCACACGCAGCCCTTCGTGCCCGCGACCACGCGGTCGGGCAGCGCGCCGGCCAGCGCCTTGAACAGGAGGTCGCAGAGCTGCATGGCGATCTCCCAGCCCGCGGCCACCGCGGCGGGATGCTGCGCGTGCACCACCGAGCCGGGCCGGCTCCGGATGTCGATCAGGCGGTAGAAGCCGTCGTTGACCGGGATGTCCGGGTCGATCAGGCACTTGAGCACGTACACCACCCCGGAGTAGGTCTGCGACGACGTCGCGTTGGTCGGCGACTTGCGCTGGTCGTCGCAGCCGGTGAGATCGACGGACACGCGGCCCTGCTCGATCGTCACGATCGCCGCGAGCTTGACCGGCTGGTCGGTGATTCCGTCGCCGTCCATGAGCATGTCCGCTGCGAAGCGGCCGTCCGGGAACTCCGCGAAGGCCGCCCGCGTCCGCCGCTCGGTGTACCGGAGGAGCTCCTCGAGGTACTGGGTCAACGTGGCCCCGCCGTGCTGCGCGGCGAGGGCTTCGATCCGCTGCGCCCCCAGACGGTTCGCGGCGGTCTGGGCGCGGAAGTCGCCGGAGATCTCGCGGGTGCCGCGGAAGTTCGACCGGATCATCGCGAAGAGGTCGCGGTCGATCCGGCCGTCCTTCACGAACCGGACCGGCGGGATGACCAGCCCTTCCTGGTAGATCTCGCTCGACACCCCGATGCTGCCCGGGGCGCCGCCCCCCACGTCCACGTGGTGGGCGATGTTCGCCACGTAGCCGAAGAGGATGCCCTCGTGGAACACCGGGGTGATGAGCGTGATGTCGTTCAGGTGCACCCCGCCCAGGTAGGGGTCGTTGATGAGGATGCCGTCGCCCGGAGCGAGGCGCTCGGCCCCGTAGCTGGCGATGGCCCGGGGCACGATGTGGGCGAGCGAGCCCAGGTGCGAGGGCTGGGCGAAGGCCTGGGCGATGGTCCGCAGGTCCCGGTCGAAGAACGCGCACGAGAAGTCGCCGCGGGTCTTGATGTTGGTCGAGTAGGCGGCGCGGCGGAGCGTCGCCCCCATCTCCTCGGTGATCGCGAGGAGCGCGTTGCGGATGACCTCGAAGCGAACCGGATCGACGTCGGACGCGAGGGCGCGGGTCGGCGGAGTCGTCATGGCCCGGTCATGGTACCGCTACCCGCCCGCCGGCGGCGCCGCGATCTCGCGCGTGACCCGGCACGGCGGGTAGCCCCACGACGGGCAGTAGACGTGCTGGGGGATCGGGAGGTCGGCGCCGGCCACGATCAGCGTGAGATCGTCGGGCTCGCGCACCGCCGGGATCGAGCCGCTCTCCGCGGCGGCGGTCACCGCCCACTCGGGCCAGTCGGTCGCCCGCACGGTGGCGTGGATCCACGAGCCGCGCCACACCTCCGCAGAGACCCGGCCGCTGGTATACAGCTCGCGGCGCACGTCCGCGCGGGTGCGCCCTTCCCCCGCGAGCCGCCGCGCGGTGAAGGGCGAGAGGATCACCGCCGCCTTGCCGCTGTGCAGGATGCCGAACAGCGAGGCGGCCGAGCCGATCACGCTGGCCAGCTCGCCGAGGCCGCCGGTGACGTTGATCACGGTCTCGGCCCGCAGCACCGTGACCGTGCTCTGCTCGGGGCGGTAGCCCAGCTCCACGTGCAGCGACGGCCACGGCGTGTCCTCCCGCTCGGCCAGGCAGAGGCTGTAGCGCGCGGGCTGGCCGAGGCCCGCGAACGACACCGCGCCCGGCCATCCGCCGCCCAGGTTGGTCATCACGAGGCGCACCGCGCGGCCGATGGTGGCGTTGGCCGGCCAGCCCGGGCCGAGCGCGCCCCACCCCGCGTTGATGCCGAGCCGCCTGGCCGCCGGCCCGTTCACGATCAGGAGCGGCGCCACGTTCTCGTCGGTGGTCTGCACGCCGCGCAGGTTGAAGGCGGGGTCGAGGATGGCCTGCACCGCGGCCAGCACCACCGGGAAGTATTCCGGCCGGCAGCCGGCCATCACCGCGTTGGCCGCCACCCTCTCGACGGTGGCGACGCCGCCGAGCGGCTCCATCTCGCCGAGCGAGACGTGGCGCTCGAGCGGGCTCTGCGCGAGCGTCTCCTCCACGCGGCCCAGGGTGGGCGGCACGATCGGCAGCCCGTCGGTCCAGCCGCGGAGCCGGTACAGGCGATTGACCTCGGCGGTGGGGTCGGCGCCGCGGATCAGCTCCACGCGCTGGCGCGGGAACTCGCCGGCCAGCGGCGTCCGCGCGAGCAGCCCCTTCTCCTCGGCGCGCACGCGCAGGGTGTCGTCGATCCATTCGCCCGAGGCGCGCTGGCCCGCCGGCAGCAGCACCCAGAGCGAGTCCACGCGGACGCGTGCGCCCTAGCGGCCCCGCGCCTCGCGGAGCAGGCCGGGCCACTCCGCGGGCAGACGGATCGCCTTCGTCGTCGGATAGCCGAGGATGCCGTTGTGGGCGAAGGCGTAGGCGTTGGTGCGCAGCGGGTCGCCGCTCACCGCCACCATCAGGTCCTCGGCCCGGCACACGATCGGCACCAGCCGCGTCGGATCCTCCGACTCCGCGAAGACGGGCGGGATCTGGCCGGCCGCGACCAGCGAGTGGAGCGTCGGCCGGCCCGGGACGAGATTGGTCCACTCGCCGATGTAGCGCTCGAGCTTCTCGGCGGGGATCCGGGCGAGCTCGAAGAGCCGTCGCTTGAGCGCCGGCTTGTCGAGGCCGCCCCGGGCCAGGGTCTCGGCCAGGATCGGGCTCAGGATGAGCAGCGGCCGCTGGCTCCCCGCCCCCATGCCCACCGTGAAGAGCAGCTCCCAGCCGACCTTGCCGACGATCGCGTCGGCCAGGTAGGACAGCATCCGGTCGGGCGCGTTCCCGAACACGGAGGCGATGACGCCGCCGCCGGTGTAGCGGGAGATCGTCACCGCGCTGCCGCCCGCGACGCCCTCGTCCTCCGCGATGGTCGTCCACCCGATGCGGCGCAGCGCCTCCTCGTTCTCGGCCAGGACCACCCGCCAGGTATTGCCGAAGGTCCCCTTGTCGGTGCGGTGATGGAGGAAGCCCGCGACGTTGCGAAGGTACAGGCGCCAGAAGCGGCCGATGGTGGTATTGGCCTGGATGCCGTCACGCAGCGCGCCCTGCTCGTAGTTGAAGGCGAGCTCCTTGATGATCGGCCCGTTCAGGATGATCAGGGTCTCGGCCCCCGGCGTGTTGCCGCTGTGCTCGACGCCGTACCGGGGGTCGGCCATGGCCTCCACCAGCGCCACCAGGATCGGCATGTACTCGGGGCGGCACCCGGCCAGGACCCCGTTGACCGCCACGTTCCACACGGTGGCCCGGCG
>CAMLFJ010000151.1 GCA_946479205.1 uncultured bacterium
CCCTTGTCCGGGATCGGCCAGATGAACTTGCCGGTCGCCCCCATGGCCCACGTGAGCCGCGTCCGCGCGAGCGCGCCCGCCTCCGCCTCGGCGGGGACCGCGAACATCGCCTTCGCGGCGGGGCCGTCCGGCCGGTGGAAGACGTAGCCCGGCATCTCGCCCGGACCCTGCAGCATCCAGTTGACCACCGGCGCGTCGTCCAGCCAGAGCCCGATCGGATCGATGAGGGCGAGCCGCTTGACCCGGGCCGGCTGCAGCGCCGCCACCTCGCAGGCCACCATGGCCCCGAAGGAGTGGCCGGCCAGCACGACGTCGCGCAGCTTGAGCTGCTCGAACAGCTCGTCGTAGCAGAGGACGAGGTCCCACAGGGAGTCCACGTGCCGGATCGCGTCCGGATCGTCCGGGCTCGTACCCGGGTGCTCCGGCGCGTAGACCGTGAACTGCCGGGCGAGCTCGTCGAGGAACGGACCCCACGTGAGGCCCCACGGTCCGTGGAAGAAGACCACCGCCGGCCCGGTGCCGGCGACGTGCACGCGGATCGGCACGCGCCCGTTCCAGACGGTGACGGTCCGATTCTCGACCCCCTCACCCTGCCCTCTCCCCCGAGGGGAGAGGGTGCCATCGGCGCTCATCGCGCCGCGCCGGCGGGCTGGCGGCTGCCGCGCAGGCTCTTCGGCCACCAGTGATTCTCCCAGCCCTTGTCGTCCCAGATCTCGCGCAGGCCGGGCAGCACCTCGCGCGCGAAGAGGTCGATGTTCTTGAGGGTCAGCTCGTGCGGCATCGAGCCGATCTGGACCAGCACCATCAGATTGCCCACGTTGAGCCGCTTGATGACCTCCTCGATCAGGCGCTCCTTCACGGTGGCCGGGCTGCCCGCGATCACGTAGCCCTTGTCCACGAAGTCCTTGTAGCGGAGCGTCTTGGGATCCTCGGCGCGGCGCACCGGGTTGCGGTTGGCCGCGAGCAGGCTGCGGTAGTCCTGGTTGCCCGGCGGGGCGAACCACTGGGGCGGCACGTGCAGGCACTTGTGATAGAAGTACTCGACGTGCTTCGCGTAGTCGGCTTCCGCCTGCGCGTCGGTCTCGGACACCGCGACGAGCTGCAGGAACCCCGCGCGGTACGGGTTGCGCTCGAGGCCCTTCTTCTCCACCACGTCCCAGTAGCCGTCCATCATGGTGGTGGCCGCGCGGGCGCCCGCGTAGGAGAGGAAGCAGTAGCAGACGTTGTGCTCGGTGGCGAAGTCGAACGTGCTGATGCTGCCCGAGCCCGGCACCCACACCGGGGGATGCGGCTCCTGCACCGGCCGCGGCCAGAGGTTGACCTGCCCGAGCTGGAAGTACTTCCCGTTCCACGCGAAGATCTCCTTGGCCTGCCACGCCTTCAGCACGAGCTCGAACGCCTCCCGGTAGCGCTCGCGGTGCTCCATCGGGGTGATCCCGTAGGCGAGGTTGACGTCCATCGGGCTGCCGAGCGGCAGGCCCGCGACGAGGCGCCCGCCGCTGATGCAATCGAGCATGCCGTACTCCTCGGCCACCCGGACCGGCGGCGAGGTGGTCGGCAGCGTCATCCCCATCTGGACGATGGCCACGTCGAGGCCGTTGGTCTGCTTGGCGAGAACGCTGCCCATGAGATTGGGGCTCGGCATGAACCCGTACGCGTTCTGGTGGTGCTCGTTGGTGCACACCCCGTCGAAGCCGGCCCGGGCCGCGTACAGCAGCTCGTCGAGCGTCCAGTTGTAGTACTGGCCCACGCGCCGGGCGTCGGCCAGCTCCCACCAGGGCGGCGTGACCCACACGCTCTCGTAGCGGCGCTCGAAGTCCTGGGGCAGCTCGCGGTGGGGCATCAGGTGGAACGCGCTGACTTTCATGGACGGGCTCTCCCTTCCCGACACGGGGATGGGGGAAGCATAAGCGACCCGGCAGGCCGGCTCAAGTTTGCGGAGGAAGCGGCCCGGGTCAGCTAGACTCAACCCCAAACGTGGAGAAACCGGGTCCCCCGCCCACACTGTCCGAGGTCGTGTCCGCGCTGGTGACCGCGTGGCGGAATCTGGCCGCCTATCCGCCAGGCCATCCCGCCCGCGCCTCGGCGCTGGCCACCGCGCACGCCCGCGTGCGCGCGTCCCTGGCCGCCGCGAGTCCCCTGGTGCTGGGGATCAGCCGGGACGGGCTCGTCAGCGCGGGCAAGAAGATCGAGACGCCGCAAGTGCGGGCCTTCGCGCGGGCGCTCTACCGGCGCAACGGCGGCCTGCTGCGGATCGAGGAAGACGTGCAGTCCGCCGAGCTCGAGCGCTTCCTCGCCCTCCTGGGCGACACCGGGGCCGCCCGCGATCAGCCCCTCACCGGCGACGAGCTGCCCGCCGCCGGCATCACCCACATCTCCGTCGCGGCCATCGACTACAGCGCCCTCGTGACGACCACGGACCTCACGGCCGGCGCGCCGGAGGAAAACTCGCTGTGGGACGGGCTTCTGGAGTCGCTCCTCGCCGTCGAGCCCATCGGGGCAGGGGGCGACGTCTCGGGTTCTCGCGAGCGCTCCTCGGCGGAGACCATCGCCTCGCTCTTCCGTGGCGGCCCCGGCACGGGCGGGCCGGGCGCGGGCGGACCGGGGGGCGGGGGGCCGGGCGGTGGGGGAACCGGGGGCTCCGGAGGCGGGGGCGCCAGCGGGGCCGGTTGGGGTGGGGGCGGCAGCGGACGGGGGAGCGGCCGGGGCGGCAGCGGATTCGACGCGGCGGGCGGCGCGGCCGGATCTGGCGGCCGCCTCGGCATGGCCGCCGCGTACACGCTCGCGGGACTCGTGGGCAATCGCCTGGAGAGCGCGGACAGCGACGAGCGGGAGAAGCTCGCCCCGCAGATCATCCAGCTCCTCCGCGCGCTGCCCGGCGAGGTCCGCGAGCCGGTGCTGGCCGCCGCGCTCCGCACCCTCGCCCGCGAGGAGACGGCGAGCCGCCACCTGGCCAGCCTGGCCGCGGCGCTGCCCGCCGCCGACGTGCTCCGCGGCCTGCGGCGCCTGGCCCGCGAGCAGGGCCAGCTCTCGAGCCACGCGCTCCAGATGGCCCAGGCCCTCGCTGAGGCGCACGAGGAGATGGCCCCCGCGCCGGCCCTGCCCGAGCCGCCCGCGGACTTCGCGGAGATGGCCGCGCTGTTCCGCGAGGAGGACGTGGACCGTTACAACCCCGAGGACCATCGCGTGCTGCTGGCCCAGAAGCCCACGGTGGACCTGGACGCGATCGCGGTCGAGGTGGCCGCCGATCCCGACGCCTTCGGCCCCGACACCGAGAGCGACGACGCGATCGAGCGGCGGGTCGTCACCACGCTGCTCGACATGACCGCGGGCGCCCCCGACATCGTGCGGCCGCTCGTCCTGGGCCGCCTGCGGGAGATCTTCGTGCGAGCGCTCCAGCAGAACCGCTTCGCCCAGGCCGTCGGCATCATCCGCGCGGTGCGCGACCTCGCCGCGGACCCGAGCCTGACGGAGCGGCGCGCGGCGCTCGACGAGTTCCTGGCCAACCTCGCCGACGCCCCGACCCTGGCCGCCCTCGTGGCCGCGAGCCGGCAGCCGGGCGGGCCGCCCTTCGTGCAGGTGCAGACGCTGATCCTGGCCCTGGGCGCCTCGGCGGCGCGCGGGCTCCTGGAGGCGCTGGCCGCCGAGCAGGATCGGGGACGCCGCCTGCGGCTGATCGAGCTCGCGGCCTCGCTGGGTCCCGCCATCGTCCCGGAGACGCGGCGCCTCCTCGCGGATCCGCGCTGGTACGTGGTCCGGAACATGGTCCTGCTCCTCCGGCGGGTGCAGGACCGCTCGGCCATGAGCGAGATCCTGCGCTGCGCGGATCATCCCGATCTCCGCGTCCGGCTCGAAGCGATCCGCGCGCTCTTCGCCTTCGACTCCAAGGTGCCGCGCGACCTGCTCGCGCGGACCATCAACCATCCCGACCCGAGGCTGGCCGAGGCGGCGGTGCTGCTCTCCGGCCAGCACCGCATCACCCAGGCGACCGACCTGCTGGTCGAGATCCTGCTCCGCTGGGATTTCTTCGGGCGGCACCGCTCGATGCGCCTCAAGGCGCTCCGCGCGCTCGCCGACCTCGGGGACCCCGCGGTCCTGCCGCGGCTCGGCCGCTTCTTCCGCGAGCGGCCGTTCCCGATGGTGGTGATCGAGGAGCGCCGGTCCGCGTACCGCTACCTGAGCTCCTACCCGGTGGCCGCCCGCGCGCCCTTGGTGGCGAAGGGGGAGAGATCCCGCGATGCCATCATCCGCGACATCTGCCGCGGCCTCGCGAAGGTGGGTCCTCCCCCGACGCCCGCGCACACGCCCGAGCACTCGCCCGAGAATTCGGTGGATGGCGAGGGGCCGGCGGGAGGGAGCTCCGAATGAGCGAGCCGGCGATTCCGGGCGCGCTCTCCGCGGTGGACCGGCTGGTGGTCAGCCTCGTCGCCGGGATCAACATGCGCGCGCTCTACGGCTCCGAGCATCCCGCGCTGGCCAGCCACGTGGACCGCATCCTGGAGGCGGTGAGCGCGGCCTGCCACGAGCGGCAGCGGGACTCGCTCACGTTCCTGGTGGTCGGCCAGGACCTCGTGGTCGAGACCCAGCCGCTGCGGACGGGCAGCCTCTACCACCAGCAGTTCATCCGGGCGCTCACCCGGCGCGGCGTGGAGCGCCTGACGGTGGCGCACGGCCTCGAAGCCGAGGAGTGCGTGCGCTTCCTGACTCCGATGGCGCTCGGCGGCGTGCCGATCTCCACGCGCTACATCACGGTGGGCCGGGTCGAGCTGCAGGCCGCTCCCCTGATCGAGGAGGGCCCCGGCCCCGGGACCGGGGTGGGCGGGGGCCACGGCAAGGGGCCGGGGGGCGACTCGGCGATCGAATCGCTGACCGCGCAGAACGTGGACGGGGCCCGCGACGCGTTCACCGAGTTCCGTACCGACCGCCGGGGCGGCCTCGTGCGCCTCGAGCAGGTGGTGTGGAGCCTCATGGACGCGCTCCAGCGGGCCACCCGCGAGATCCTGCCCCTCGCGCCGCTCAAGACGCACGACGACTACACCTTCGTGCACTCGGTGAACGTCTCGCTGCTCACCCTGGCCCAGGCGCGCTCGTTCGGCATCGAGGGGGCGCGGCTGCACGCCATCGGGCTCGCCGCGTTCCTGCACGACATCGGCAAGCTCAGGATCCCGCTCGACGTGCTGAACAAGCCGGGCAAGCTCGAGGGCGACGAATGGCGGATCATGATGGGCCACGCCCAGGAGGGCGCCACTCACCTCTGCGGGGTCGAGGGCAGCCATCCGCTCGCGATCCTGGTGGCCTACGAGCACCACATGCGCTACGACGGCCAGCCGAACTACCCGGTGCCGCGCATCGGCCGCCGGCCCACCCTGGCGAGCCAGATGACCGCCATCTCGGACGTCTACGACGCGATCTGCACCACGCGGCCCTACGCGAAGGCGCGCTCGCGCCAGTTCGCGGTGAGCGTGCTCACCGAGCGGGTGGGCACCTTCCACAACCCCGGCCTGGTGGCGAACTTCGTCCGCATGGTCGGCGTCGAGCCCAGTCCCCCGGCTGCGCCATGACCGGCCGCCACTTCTCGATGATCCGCAACTTTCACCTGGCGGATTTCTTCACCATCGTCAACGGCTTCTGCGGGGTGGCCGCCCTGTTCCAGGCCATGTGGTTCCTCGCGCGAGGCGAGCGCGGGCGCCTGGACGCGGCGGCCGCGCTCATCGTCCTGGCCCTGCTCTTCGACGTGCTCGACGGGCGCATCGCGCGCTGGCGGCACCACGCCTCCCCGATGGGGCGCGAGCTGGATTCCCTCGCCGACGTGATCTCGTTCGGGGTGGCCCCCGCGGGCATCGCGTTCGCGGCGGGGCTGCGGAGCACGCTCGATCAGATCATCCTCATGTACTTCGTCGGCTGCGGGCTGAGCCGGCTCGCCCGCTACAACGTCACCGCGGAATCGCTCGCGGCCGAGACCGGCAAGGTGCGCTACTTCGAGGGCACGCCGATCCCGACCAGCATCATCCCGCTCGGCGTGCTGCTTTTCGCCTTCCACCGCCAGAGCCTGTTTCCGGTGATGGTGGGCGGGCTCGAGCTACATCTGGTCAGCCTGCTCTTCCTCCTGTCCGGCAGCCTGATGATCAGCAAGACCCTGAAGGTCCCGAAGCCCTAGCGCCGTGAGCCCCCGCGCGCGCATCGGCGTGCTGGTCCCGCCGGGAAACCCCACGGTGGAGCCCGAGCTGTACCGCATGGCGCCCTCCGGGGTCAGCGTGCACTTCGCGCGGCTGCAGGCACCCCCGGCGGAGGGCCCGCCGGGCGGCGCGGGCGGCATGGAGGAGCGCACCCGCGCCTATCGCGAGGGGCTCGACGGCCCGGCGCAGGCCCTCGGCGAGGTGCGCCCCGCGATCGTGCTCCTGGCCCACACCGCGTCGAGCTACGCGCTCGGCTGGGGACGCGAGCAGCCGCTGGTGGACCGCATCGCGTCGCTCTGCCGCGCGCCCGCGCTGCTGGCCGCGCAGGCGGTGGGGGTCGCGCTCCACCACCTGGGCGTGACGCGGCTCGCCCTCGGCACGCCCTACCCGGAATCCATCAGCCGCCAGGGCCGCGCGTACTGGGAGGCGGCCGGCTTTCAGATCGTCGGGTACCACCGGCTCGCCGGCGTGACGGACATCTACTCGGAGACCGAAGAGCGCGCGGCCGAGCTCGCGCGCCGGGCCGACACACCCGAGGCGCAGGCCGTGCTGATCAGCGGCACCGGGCTGCCGACCGTCGGGGCGCTCGAGCGCCTCGAGCGGGAGCTCGGCAAGCCCGTGGTCAGCAGCAACCAGGCCTGCCTCTGGCGGGCGCTGCGACTGGCGGGCGTGAGCGAGCCGGTGACGGGCTTCGGGCGGCTGCTGCGCGAGGCCTGATCAGAGACGCAGGCGCCGCAGCATGCCGACCACGCCCTGCTCGCCGCCGCGCTGCGCGGTCAGGGCCTGCACGCCGGCGGCCAGCGCGGGGCCCAGGTCGGGATCCTGCGTATTGAGCGGGCCGTCGTGGAGCGCGTCGAGCCCTTCGGGGGTCAGCGGGATGCCGTGGGCGCGCGCGTAGATGAGGATGGCCAGCCGCGCGGTCTCGTTGTCGCGCCCGATGATCCGCCGCACCGTCTCCGCCACCGCGGTGGCCGCCGCGTTGCCGTAGAGCCATCGCAGCGTATTGGTCAGCGGGCTCGGCGGGCGGTCGAGGTGGCCGTCCAAGAGATCGGCGGCGACCTGGCTGATGTGGCCGAACGCGTCGACGCCGTCCCGCACCAGCGCCTCGCCGAGCTCGTCGAGGCGGCTGGGCGTCCTCGGCACGTCGCGCACGAGCGCGCTCGGGAGCTCCTGCGTGAGCCGGATCACCGCGCTGGTCGTGCCGGCCGCGTCGCTGAAGAACTCCCCGCTCCGGAGGAGCTCGAGGATCTTGG
>CAMLFJ010000152.1 GCA_946479205.1 uncultured bacterium
GGTCACCCACTCGGCAGGCAGGGCGCCCACCGTGGCCGGGTCGAAGATCGCCACGTCGGCCCAGTAGCCGGGCTCGAGGCGGCCGCGCTGCGGCATGCGGTACGTGCGCGCCGGATCGTCGGTGAGGCGCTTGACCGCCGCCTCGAGCGGCAGGCGCTTGAGCCCTCGGACCCACTTGCCGAGCAGCGTGCTCGAGTAGCCCGCGTCGCACATCAGGGAGAGATGCGCGCCCGCGTCGGAGAGCGTGATCAGGGTGAGCGGGTGCACGATGAGATCGCCCACCACCTTCTCGTCGGTGTTGAGCAGTCCGGCCAGGAACTCCACGTCGAGGCCGTCGGCGGTGACCAGGTCGAGCCACGCGTCCACCGGATGCTTGCCGGTCTCCCGCGCGAGGTCCGCCAGGCTCCGGCCCTCGAGCGCCTTGTGCTCGGGGCGCTGTGTGCGCAGCACCTGCACCAGGTCCCACCGGCCGCGGAAGACCGCGAGACGGCGCGCGTCCAGATCGGCCTTGAGCGCGGCGCGGAAGCCGGGATCGCCGTAGACGCTCAACCACTTAGCCTCGGGCTGCTTCATGACCTGCTGCCAGGCCGGCATGCCCTCGAACGGGTAGGGATTCTTCATCGTGAAGTCCATGGTGAGGGGCCGGCAGGAGATCTGCGGCAGCACCTCGACGCCCTCGCGATGGAAAGCCTCGGTGATCGCGAGACGCTCGGGCACGTACTCCGGCCGGTCGTCGCGCTGGAAGAACGCGGCCCAGATGACCGGGCGGCCGCTGGTCTGCCAGATCTCGCGCAGGTCCTCCATCGTGGTCTTGGGGCCGATCGTGGCCTGGAAGAGGCCGCGGCCCGACTCGCCCATCGCCTTCGTCAGCGCGAGGAACTCCGCCTTGTCCGCGAGACGGCTCGCCACCGGCAGCCCGCCGTCGCCCACGTGCGCCTCCGCGGTGGACGAGCCGAGCCCGATCGCGCCCGCGGCCATCGCCTCGCGCACGAGGCCGCACATCGCGGCCACTTCCTCCGACGTGGCCACGCGGTGCTGGCTGTCGCCGCCCATCACCCACTGGCGGATCGTCGAGTGGCCGAGCAGCGCGGCCACGTTGAGACTCGGGTTGCAGCGCTCGAGGTGATCGAGGTACTGCGGGAACGTCTCGAAGCCCCACGTGATGCCGGTGCGCATGGCGGCCAGCGACATGCCCTCCACCTTCACGAGCGTGCGCATGATCAGGTCGCGGTCGGCCGGCCGGCAGGGCGCGATGGCGAAGCCGCAGTTACCGATGACGGTGGTGGTGACCCCGTGCCAGATGCTGCTGGTAGCATAGGGGTCCCACGTGTACTGGGCGTCGTAGTGGGTATGGACGTCGATGAAGCCGGGGGCGACGATGAGCCCGCCCGCGTCGATCTCGCGGGCGCCGCGCTCGCGGATCTCGCCGACCGCGCTGACCCGCCCGTTCTCGATGGCCACGTCAGCCCGCCGTCCCGACTTGCCGCTGCCGTCCACCACGGTGCCGCCGCGAATCACGAGATCGGTCATGTCGCCTCTCTTTCGCCCTGCGGGATCCACGCGCCGCCCACAGTTTCACCCAGCCGGGGGGCGGTGTATAGTCCCGGCCGGGAGGCCGCCATGATCAAGCCGATCCGACGCATCGTCACCGGTCACAATGCCCAGGGCCGCTCCATCATCGTGAGCGACGCGCCGTCGCCCCACGTGCTCACGCTGCCGGGACGCGCCGATCTCGCGCTCACCGACCTGTGGGTGACCGACCGCGCGCCCGCGTCCAACGCGGGGAGCGCGGACGCGGCGAAGCGCCGCATGTCGCTCGAGCCGCCGATGAACGGGAGCATCTTCCGGGTCGTCGAGTTCCCACCCGACGCGGCGGGGGGTGGCGGCTTCGATCGCGCCGCCGCGTTCCGCGCCATGGGGGCCACCCACGCGCTGGATCCGGATGGGTCGCGGCATCCCGCCATGCACCGGACGGACACGGTGGACTACGCCCTCGTGCTGACCGGGGAGATCTGGGCGCTCATGGACGAGGGCGAGACCCTGATGCGGGCCGGCGACACGCTCGTGCAGCGCGGCACCAATCACGCCTGGAGCAACCGGAGCGATCAGCCCAGCCTGGTCGCCTTCGTGCTGGTGAGCGCGGCCCCGCTCGGCGGCAAGGGCGCCGCCGCGAAGCCGGTCAAGCGCGCAGCAGCCCGCGCCGGGCGAGGCTCGCCATCAAGGCGCCCGTCCCGAAGGACCACGGCTCGGCCGCGTCGCAAGCCACGACCTCGTTGACGAGGCGGCCGATCTCGGGCGCGGCGATGGAGACCACATCGCCCGTCTTGTGGGTGAAGCCGCTGCCCGGGGCGCCGCGGTCGGCCACCGGCGCGAACATGGTGCCGATGAAGAGCACGAGGCCGTCCGGGTAGCGGTGATACTTGCCGATGGCCTGGCCGGCCAGCTCGGTCAGGTCGCGGCTGATCTCGGCGACCTGGGTCATGTGGGAGATCCGGAAGCCGTCGGGGCCCTGGACCACCGTCTCGAAGGTGACCCGGCGCGCGTGATCGAGCGTGAAGCGCTCGTCGAGCAGCCGGAAGAACGGGCCCATCGCGCACGAGGCGTTGTTGTCCTTGGCGCGGCCGAGCAGCAGCGCGCTCCGGCCCTCCACGTCGCGCAGGTTCACGTCGTTGCCGAGCGTGACCGCTACGAGGGCGCCCTCGCGGTTGATCACCAGCACCAGCTCCGGCTCGGGATTGCTCCACACCGAGGCCGGATGCACGCCCACGCGCGCCCCCAGCCCCACCGCGGCCATGGGCGGGCACTTGCTGAAGAGCTCGGCGTCGGGCCCGATGCCGACCTCGAGGTACTGCGACCACATCCCCTTGGCGACCAGGACCTCCTTGATGCGCGCCGCCTCGGCCGAGCCGGGCTTGATGCCGCGCAGGTCGGGGCCCACGATGGCCTGGATCTCGCGCCGCGCCCCGTCGGCGAGGGCCGGGTTGCCCTTGGCGCGCTCCTCGATCACGCGCTCGAGCATGCTCGCCACGAACGTCACGCCGCTCGCCTTCACCGCGTGCAGGTCCGCGGGAGCGAGCAGCCACGGCTTGCCCGCGTCGCGCGCGCCCTCCACGCTGTTGGCGGCCAGGCCGTCCAGCGTCGCGAGCCCCGGCGCGCTCTTGATCGCCGCGCGCACGTCGGCGGGCTTCGCCGCGTTCAGGAGATGGCTCGTGGTCGGGTAGCGCGGAGTGAGATCCACCACGTCGTCGCCCCGCACCGCGACGACGCACGGGCCCTCCTGGGCGGGCACCCACGCGCGCCCGACCAGCAGCGCGTCGCCCGCGTCGCGGGGCAGGCAGTCGCGGGCGGACAGCGGGGGCGCCGGGCTCATCGGAGGCCCGCGTAGACCGCGTCGACCAGGGACAGGACGCGGCGGTCGGGGTGCTTCGCGGTGCCGGTCACGTACTGGTTGGTCACGTAGCCGAAGGCCAGCCGCGCGTCCGGGTCGGCGAAGCCGATCGAGCCGCCGCGGCCCGGGTGTCCGAAGGTGCGTCGGCCGGGTCCGCACTCGAAGATGCCGCCCGGCAGGCCGAGCATGAAGCCGGTGGCGAAGCGCGTGGGCAGGGTCAGTACCGCGTCCAGGCCGCGGGACTGCTCCTCGATGGCCCGGTCGATGGTGGCGGGCGCGAGGAGGCGCACCCCGTCGAGCTCGCCGCCGCGGGCCAGCGCCGCGTAGACGCGGGCGACCCCGCGCGCGCTCGTGTGGCCGTTGGCGGCCGGGATCTCTGCCGCGCGCCACGCCCGGGTATTCACCAGATCCGGCGTGCGGGGCGGATTGAGGAACGTGCGGCCGGAGACCGACTCGGGATCCGCGAGGAGCGTGTCCCAGATCGTCGGCTCGCCGGGCGGCGGAGGCGGCAGGACCTCCGCGGCGCGTCCGTCGGCGGCCTCCGGCACGCCGATGAAGAAGTCGGCATGGAGCGGGCCGGTGACCTCGTCGCGCAGGAACGCGCCCACCGTCCGGCCGTCCACGCGGCGAATCACCTCGCCGACCAGGTGGCCGTAGGTGATCGCGTGATATCCGTGGCGCTCGCCGGGTGTCCACCAGGGCGCGGTCTCGGCGAGGGCGTCGGTCATCGCGGTCCAGTCGAAGAGCGCCGCCGCGGACAGGGTCGGGCGGATCGCGGGCAGTCCCGCCCGGTGGCTCAGGAGCCAGCGCACCGGGATGTCCTGCTTGCCGGCCCGGGCGAATTCCGGCCAGTAGCGCGCGACCGGCGCGTCGAGGTCGAGCTTGCCGCGCTCGGCGAGCATGTGGGCGCAGAGCGCGACCATGCCCTTGGTGGTGGAGGCCACGCTCACGATGGTGTCGGCCCCGAACGGCCGCGTGCGCGCCGCGTCCGCGTGGCCGCCCCAGCAGTCCACCACCCGGACCCCGTCGAGATACACGCACACCGCGGCGCCCACGTCTCCGCGCTCCGTGAAGTTGGCGAAGAACTGCTCGCGGACCGCGGTGAAGCGGGGGTCGCAGTGCCCGTCGATCGTCAGCATCCGCCTAGGACTCGTCGTAGCCGGCGGGCTTGCGGAAGCCGCCGACCTCGCGGGCGAGCAGCGCGGTGAAGCGGATCGGGGTCAGGTCCTCCAGATAGGGGCCGATGGCCTGGAGCCCGATCGGCAGCCCCTCGCGCGAGATACCCACCGGGAACGCGGTGGCGGGCTGGCCCGGCACATTGGACAGCGCGGGATAGCACAGGCTCTGCAGATACGGCTGCGGCTGGCCGTTCACCGGCAGGGTGAGGGTGGTGTCGCTGCCGTCCATCGGCCACGCCCGCTCGATGTGGGGGTAGGCGAGCACGTTGATGGCCGGGGCCAGCAGCACGTCCCAGTCGCGGAAGAAGGCGCGCCACGCCGCGCGATGCTGCTCGCGGCGGCCGTGCCAGAGGAGGAAATCCCCCGCCGAGCCGTCGAAGCCGCGCGCGTGCGCGACCGAGAGATCGTCGCCCACCCCGCGGAACATGGCGCTGCGCTGCCGCCGGGTCTCCGCGTCCATGCGCGCGCCGGTCACCGCGGCGAGCAGGGTGCGGTAGAAGCCGTGGTACTCGCGATGGTCGCCGAGACCCTCGGGCTGCGCTTCCTTGACCACGCAGCCCAGCTTGCCCAGGCGGGCCACCAGATCCTGCTGCGCGGCCCAGATCTGCTCATCCACCGGATGCCACGGGATCGGCGGGAGGACCGCCACCCGGAAGTCGGACAGCCGCTCCCGGCGCGCGGGCGGCAGCGCGACCTTCCACGCCACGTCCTCGCCGACATCGGGGCCGGCCAGGACGGAGAGCGCGAGCTCGAGATCCTCCGCGCTGCGCGCGAGCGGGCCCTGCACGCCCATCACCACCGCCGGGTTCGGCATGGGCGGCATCGGGAACTGCCCGCTGCGCGGCAGCAGGGTCTCGCTCGGCCGGTGGCCGTAGACCCCGCAGAAGACCGCGGGCACGCGGATGGAGCCGCCGATGTCCGAGCCGACTTCCAGAGCGGTCAATCCAGACGCGAGAGCCGCCGCGCTGCCCCCGCTGCTCCCGCCCGGCGTCCGGCCCAGGTCCCAGGGATTGCTGGTGCGCCCGAAGATCGGGTTGGCCGACTGCCAGTCCGCGAGCATGGGCGGCACGTTGGTCTTGCCGAGCAGCACCGCGCCCGCCTCCCGGGTCCGCGCGGCGGCGGCGCCGTCGTGCGCGGAGACGTAGCCCTTCCAGTCCGGGACGCCGCAGGTCGTCCCGAGCCCGGTGACGTTGATGGATTCCTTCAGGGTGATCGGCAGCCCGAGGAGCGGCTTCGCCTCGTTGCGGCCCCGGGCCTGATCGGCGCCCTTCGCCTGCTGGCGGGCGCGGTCGAAGTCGCGCACCACCACCGCGTTGAGCCGGCGGTCGTGCCGCTCGATGCGGCGGATATAGAGGTCGGTCAGCTCCGCCGAGCCGACCGCGCCCCGGCGCAGCGCGGACAGCAGCATGGTCGCGCTCGCGAACGGATCCAGGTCCGCCATCACCGCACCCAGCCGCCGTGCACCGGGTGGTGCGAGCAGATGAACTCCACGAAGGCGGGGCGGCCCTTGGCGTTCTCGTCGAAGGCGCGCTTGAGGGCGGGGATGATCTCGGCGGGCTGGGTGACGTCCTCGCCGTGGAACCCGACCGCGCGCGCCATGCTCGCCATGCACGCGTTGCCGTGGTCGGACACCTTCCAGGTGTAGGGATCGTGGCCCTCGCCCCAGAAGCCGGGGCCGTAGCCGGAGTAGCCGCCGTTGTTGATGTGGATCGTGGTGATGCCGATCTTGTAGCGCGCCACCGCCTCGAAGTTGCCCATCATGTAGCAGACGCCCGCGTCGCCGGTCACGAGCACGCACTGCCGCTGCGGGTAGGCGAGCTTGGCCGCCACCGCGCCGGCCAGGCTGAAGCCGAGGGTGGAGACGTTGCCCCAGCCGAGATAGCCGCGCGGGATCTGGGCCTCGTAGACGGTGCTGGTCTGGTCGCGGGTATTGCCGGAGTCCGCGGTGAGGAACGAGTTCTTCGGGTCGAGGACCTTGGCGAGGTCGCCGAAGACGCGATAGGGATTGATCGGCGTCTCGTTGGACTCGAGCCACGGGCGGAACTTGTCCTTGAAGATCTGGCGCTGTCCTCGGATCTCCTCCAGCACCGCGGGCTGCTTGCGCGCGCCCTTGGCCTGGAGCTCGTCGGCCAGGGCCTGGAGCGTGAGCTTGGCGTCGCCGATCACCGCGTGCCGGGTCTCGTAGCTGCGGTTGATGTCGAGCGTGTCGACCGTGCACTGCACGATGGTCTTCTTGTGCGCGTCCGGCACCGTGTGGCTGAAGCGGCCGGGGAAGAGGCTCGAGCCGACCGAGAAGAGCAGGTCGCACTTGCGCAGGAAGTGATCGACCATCGAGCCGCGCACGCCGATGGACAGCGGGTGGTTCTCCGGGAACACGCCCTTGGCCTTGAGCGTGGTCATCACCGGGATCTGGGTCGCCTCCGCGAACTGCAGCAGCTCGGCCGCCGCGTCCGCGTAGCAGACGCCCTCGCCGACGTGGAGCAGGGGATCCTTGGCCGAGAGCAGGGCGCGGATGGCGGACTTGACGTCGTCCGGATCGGGCCCGGTGCGCCAGCCCTTCACCGGCGCGTAGGGATGCTCGTCCGCGTCGTACTCGCCCAGATCGCGCGGGATCAGGAGCAGCACCGGGCCCGGCCGGCCCGAGCGCAGGTGGGTGTAGGCGCGCCGGGTGTACTCGGGAATGAGATCGGCGCGGTCCACCTTGCCCACCCACTTGGTCACCGGCCTGAAGGCCTCGGCCATGTCGAAGTGGGTGTGGCGGCTGGCCCCGACCCCGAGCCCCTCCGCGATCACCAGCAGCGGAGAGGAGTCCTCCCACGCCTGCGCGATGGCGCCGAAGGCCATCTGGATCCCCGCCG
>CAMLFJ010000153.1 GCA_946479205.1 uncultured bacterium
CATCCCCCAGCCGCCCGGCCGGATCGTCGAGGGGGAGATCAACTACAACGGCACCGACCTGGTGACCTTGCCCGCCAACCAGATGCGCAAGATCCGCGGCAAGGAGATCTCCATGATCTTCCAGGAGCCCATGACCTCGCTCAACCCCGTGTTCACCTGCGGGGAGCAGATCGCGGAGGCCATCCGCCTCCACGAGGGGCTCGGCCGGCGCGAGGCGATGGCCAAGACGGTGGACATGCTGAAGCTGGTGCACATCCCGAACGCGGAGCGCCGCGTGAAGGAGTACCCGCACCAGCTCTCGGGCGGTATGCGGCAGCGGATCATGATCGCGATGGCGCTCTCGTGCAATCCCAATCTCCTGATCGCGGACGAGCCCACCACCGCCCTCGACGTCACCATCCAGGCCCAGATCCTCGACCTCCTCAACGAGCTGAAGACCAAGCTGCACATGGCGGTCATGCTGATCACCCACGACATGGGGGTCATCGCGGAGACCGCGCAGCGCGTGGTCGTGATGTACGCGGCCAAGGTCGCCGAGGAAGCGCCGGTCGCCGATCTCTTCAAGGAGCCGCTGCACCCGTACACCCAGGGCCTGCTGCGGTCCATTCCGCGCATCGACCTGGCCGCCACCGCGCGGCGCCGCCTCGAGACCATCCCGGGCACGGTGCCGACCCTTCGAGGCGAGATCGCGCCCGGGTGCCGGTTCGCGCCGCGCTGCCCATTCGTGAAGTCGGTGTGCACCGAGAAGGATCCAGTGCTCAAGGAAGTCAAGCCGGGACACAAAGTGTCCTGCTGGCTCTACTAGAGGGCAGCCATGGCTGAGACCGCACTCCTCCGGATCAAGAACCTGAAGAAGTACTTCCCGATCAGAGGTGGCCTCTTCTCCCGTGAAGTCGCGCGGGTGCACGCGGTCGACGACGTGAGCTTCGAGATCCTGAAGGGCGAGACCCTCGGGCTCGTGGGTGAGTCGGGCTGCGGCAAGTCCACCACCGGCCGCTGCATCCTGCGCCTGATCGAGCCCACCGCGGGCGAGGTGTGGTTCGAGGACAAGAACGTCACCACGCTCGACAAGCGCACGTTGCGTCACCTGCGGCGCGACATGCAGATCATCTTCCAGGACCCCTACGCGTCGCTGAACCCGCGCATGACGGTCGGGTCGATCATCGGCGAGGCGCTGGTGATCCACAAGCTGGCCAAGAGCAAGCGCGAGCGCGACGAGCGGGTCGTGCACCTGCTCGAGACGGTGGGCCTCAACGCGGACCACCTGCGCCGCTACCCGCACGAGTTCTCGGGCGGCCAGCGCCAGCGCATCGGCATCGCGCGCGCCCTCGCGGTGAGCCCCAAGCTGATCGTGGCGGACGAGCCGGTTTCCGCGCTCGACGTGTCCATCCAGGCCCAGGTCATCAACCTGCTGGAGGATCTCCAGAAGCAGTTCAACCTGACCTATCTCTTCATCGCCCACGACCTCTCGGTGGTCGAGCACATCTCCACGCGGGTGGCCGTGATGTACCTCGGCAAGATCGTGGAGATCGCCCCCGCCAAGGAGCTCTACACGAATCCGAAGCACCCCTACACGGAGGCGCTCCTCTCCGCGGTGCCGATCCCCGACCCCGCGGTGAAGCGCAAGCGCATCCTGCTCGAGGGCGACGTGCCGAGCCCGATCAAGCCGCCGTCGGGCTGCCGCTTCCACACCCGCTGCCCGATCCGGATCCCCTCCTGCTCCGAGAACGAGCAGGTGCTGAAGGAGATCTCCCCCGGCCACTGGGTCGCCTGCCAGGTCCGCGCCTAGCTCTCCCTCTCCCCTCTGGGGAGAGGGCAGGGTGAGGGGCCAGTGGTGAGGGGCTCAATGTGAAGGATCTTCGATCGTGATTACCTGGTCCGGCGTCTTCCACATCCTCGCGACACCCTTCCGCGAGGACGGCGCCCTCGATACCACGGGTCTCCCCCGCCTGATCGAATCCGCGCTCGCCACCGGCGTCAACGGCCTCACCATCCTCGGCATCGCGGGCGAGGCCCACCGCCTCACCGACGAGGAGCGGCGTCAGGTGGTGGAGACCGTGGTGAAGGAGACCCGCGGCCGCGTGCCGGTCGCGGTCGGCGTCTCGGCCTCCGGCACCCACCTGGCCACCGCCTTCGCGCGCATGGCCCGCGAGCACGGCGCCGACGCGCTGATGGTGGCGCCGCCCGCCGGCCTCAAGAACCTGGATCTGGTGGCGGAGTACTTCCGCATAGTCGCCGCGGCCACCGGGCTGCCGATCGTGCTGCAGGACGAGCCGGTCACCACCCAGGTCAACATGCCGGCGCCTTTCATCGCGCAGGTGTGCGCCGAGATCGCGCAGATCCAGGCGGTCAAGCTGGAGGAGCCCCCGACCCTGCCCAAGATCACGCGTCTGCGCGCGCTCTTCGGCGACCGGGTGGCGATCTTCGGCGGGCTCGGCGGCGTCTACTTCTTCGAGGAGCTCTCCCGCGGGGCCGACGGGGCGATGACCGGGTTCCCGTACCCGGAGGCCCTCCGCGCCATCCGCGACCACTTCGTGGGCGGCCGCCGGGACGAGGCGCGCGCCCTCTTCTACCGCTGGCTGCCCCTGATCCGCTACGAGACCCAGCCCGGCGCCACCCCCGGCACCGCGGTGGGCATCCGCAAGGAGATCCTGCGCCGCCGCGGCTGGATCGCCTGCGCGCTGGTGCGCCCGCCCACGCCCGTCCTCGACGCGGCCACCCTGACCGAGCTCGACGAGCTGCTCGCCGCCATCGTGGCCTGAGCGCCGTGCCCCACGCCCAGGTCAACGGAGTCCGCCTCTTCTACCAGGAGACCGGCGCACCGGACGCGCCCCCGCTGGTGCTCATCATGGGCTGGGGGGGCGACCACACCGCGTGGGCGCTCCAGGCGCCGGCCTTCGCGGCCGAGCATCGCGTGATCGCGCTCGACAACCGGGGCGCCGGCCAGAGCGACGTGCCGCCCGGGCCCTACACGATCGCCGGGATGGCGGGCGACGTGATCGGGCTGATGGACGCGCTCGGGATCCGGTGCGCCCACATCTGCGGCGCCTCGATGGGCGGCATGATCGCGCAGGAGGTGGCCCTCGGCCACCCGGAGCGGGTGCGGACGCTCGGGCTGCACTGCACGACTGCGGGCGTCGACGCCTACGGCCGGTTCCTGATCGACACCCTCATCGCGGTGAGGGCGCACGACGACCGCGAGGAGTTCGTGCGGGCGATGATGCCCTGGATCCTCTGCCGGAAGACCATCGCCGAGCGGCCCGAGTTCATCCGGTTCTGGATCGACCGGGCGCTCGCCTATCCCTACCCCATCGGGCTCGAGGGCCTCTCGCGCCAGGCCGACGCGATCCGCGGCCACGACACCGCCGCGCGTCTCGGCGGGATCCGGGTCCCCACCCTGATCACCACCGGCACCGAGGACATCCTGGTCCCGCCGGTCTCCTCGCGCGATCTGCACGCGCGCATCCCCGGCTCGGAGCTGGCGACGATGGAGGACGCGGGCCACCTGCACTTCATCGAGCAAGCTTCGCTCTTCACCGAGGCCAACCTGGAGTTCTTCCGGAAGCACCGCGGAGCCTGACGGCCCGCGGCCGCCCTCAGCGGGCGGTCTTCGCGACGGCCGGGGCCGACTCCTCCCACGTGTAGCTGTGGGGGTTCACCGGCTGGCCCTTGACCTGGATCTCGTAGTGCAGGTGCGGACCGGAGGACCGGCCGGTGTTGCCGGTCATCGCCACCGTGTCGCCGCGCTTGATCGCCTGGTCCATGCCCACGTAGAGCCTGGACAGGTGGCCGTAGAGCGACCGGGTGTCGTTGCCGTGATCGATGATGAGGGTGACGCCGTACTCCACGTGCTGACCCGCGAAGATCACCACGCCGGGGGCCGGCGCCCTCACCGCCGTCCCGATCGGCGCCCCGATGTCGATGCCGCTGTGGAACTCCGAGTTGGGGGCCCACGGGGAGCGGCGCTGGCCGAAGTCGGAGTTCACCGGCCCGCGCACCGGCCAGCGCGACGGCAAGGAGGCGAGGACGCGGCTGGCCCGGCCCAGGAAGCGCTCGAGGGTCCGGATGGACTCGCCCTCTTCCCGGACGATGCCCAGCAGGCGATCCACCTCCTCCTTGACCGGGCCCCGGTCGGGCTCCGCCGCGGTCTTCCCGCCGATCCCGGTCCCGCGCTTCACCGGGGACGCCTCGGGCCCGAACGGCTCCCAGATCTTGGCGTGCAGATCCCGCCAGCTGTCGATCTCGCCGCGAATCTCACGCAGCCGCGACTGGGAGGCGTCGAGCAGCCCCTGCTGGACGTGCAGCCGCTCGCTCAGGGCCGCGAACGTGCCCCGCTGGTGGCGGAGATTGACGTAGTCGGGATAGATGAAGGCGAGCCCGAGAATGGTGACGGCCAGGCCGCCGACCACCACACCCACGGCCCAACCGGGCACCGAGAGCCGCAGGACGCGACTGCCGTCGTCCCGGACCATCAGCAGGTTGAACTGTTTGGGCTTGCCCATTGGCTGCGCGTCAGCGCTTGAGGGGGATCACGGCCACGTCCCGCGGCGGGACCTCGGCCACCGGGCTCGGCTTGGCCATCCGGCAGTGCCCCTCGAACAGGACCCCCTCCTCGACCACCACCACGGGGGCCTCCACGTCGCCGTAGACCCGCGCCGTCCGCTTCAGCTCGATCCGCTCCGTGGCACTCAGGTTGCCCGTGACCTCCCCGTTGACCACGAGGCGCCCGGCCCGGATATCGGCCTGGAGGACCGCGCGCTCCCCGATGATCAGGGTGTCGTTGGAGCTGATCTCGCCCTTGAACTTCCCGTTCAGCATCACGGTGCCCCGGAACGTGTAGCGGCCCTCGATCTCCGACCCTTCGTCGATGAAGGCCGTCAGCTCGCTTCGGCGCGGCGCCTTGCCCCTTCGCCTGAACATAAGACTCGTCCCTCTCTTCTGGACTGCCTCGTCCTACCGGGTCCTGGCGGCCCCTCGGGGCCTCGAACATTCGCGACTACGGAACGGCGACCACGGAACGCGTTGGAAGGGTGGATGCTGGTTACAGTTTCGCCCGGTAGGGTTTCTTCTAGCACGCCAATTCCAGGGGTGTCAACCCCCACCCGGCCTCCGGGGCGCGTCCGAGGTGCGCTCTATCTCCGCGCGATTGTTGACACTCCTGAGCGCGAAACAGTATGATCGAACTCCTGATCCAAGTCCCCCGGGAGAAGACCCATGGATGAGTTCTACCGGATCAAGCGGCTGCCTCCGTACGTGTTCGCCATCGTCAACGACCTCAAGTCCAAGGCGCGAGCTCGTGGCGAGGACGTCATCGATCTCGGCATGGGCAATCCGGACCAGGAGACGCCCAAGCACATCGTCGACAAGCTGGTGGAGGCCGCCCGCAATCCGCGCAACCACCGCTACTCGGCCTCCAAGGGGATCACCCGGCTCCGGAAGGCGGTCACCACCTGGTACCGGACACGCTACGGGGTGGAGCTGGATCCGGAGACCGAGGCCATCGCGACCATCGGCGCCAAGGAGGGCATGGCCCACCTGGCCCTGGCGGTGCTCCAGCCGGGTGACGGGGCCCTGGTCCCGAACCCCACCTACCCGATCCACTCCTACTCGGTGGTCATCGCGGACGGCGACCTGCGCTCGGTCCCGCTGGTCCCGGGGGACGACTTCTTCGCCCGGCTCCAGGAGACGGCCCGGCTCGCCTGGCCCAAGGCCAAGCTCCTGATCCTGTCCTTCCCGCACAACCCGACCACCGCCTGCGTGGACCGGGACTTCTTCGTGAAGGTCGTGGACTTCGCCCGGGAGCATCACCTCATGGTGGTGCACGACTTCGCCTACGCCGACTTCACGTTCGACGGCTACAAGGCCCCGTCGTTCCTGGAGGTCCCGGGGGCCAAGGAGGTGGGGGTCGAGATCTTCTCGCTGTCGAAGTCCTACAACATGCCGGGCTGGCGGGTGGGCTTCGTCTGCGGCAACTCGACGATGATCCACGCCCTGGCTCGCATCAAGTCCTACCTCGACTACGGGGCCTTCCAGCCCATCCAGATCGCCGCGATCATCGCGCTCGAGGGCGAGCAGGGCTGCGTGAGTGACATCGTGGAGCTGCACCGCAAGCGGCGCGACGTCCTGGTCAACGGCCTGAACAAGATCGGCTGGAAGGTGGAGAAGCCCAAGGGGACGATGTTCGTCTGGGCGCCCATCCCCGAGGAGTTCCGCAGCATGGGCTCCCTCGAGTTCTCCAAGCTGCTGATCCAGGAGTGCAAGGTGGCGGTCTCCCCGGGGATCGGCTTCGGCGAGTACGGGGACGGCCACGTCCGGTTCGCGCTCGTCGAGAACGAGCAGCGCATCCGGCAGGCCCTGCGCGGCCTCAAGAGCCTGAGCGGCCGGTAGCCGGCCGGCGAGACGACGCCCTGAACGAGATCCGGATCGCCCTCCTGGGCCTGGGCACCGTCGGCTGCGGCGTGGTCAAGGTGCTCCAGAGCCACGGCGCCGAGATGGCCGAGCGCGCCGGCTGCCGGCTCGTCCTCGGGCAGGTGGTGGACGCCGACCTCACGCGCCCGCGTGACGGCATCGACCTGGCCCGCCTGCCGCTCGGCGGCGACGCCAACCGGGCCATCGACGATCCCTCGGTGCAGATCGTCATCGAGCTGATCGGCGGCCTCGAGCCCGCGCGCACCTTCATCCTCCGGGCGCTCGCGGCGGGCAAGCACGTGGTCACCGCCAACAAGGCGCTCCTGGCCCACCATGGGGCCGAGCTGTTCGAGGAGGCGCGGCGCCGGCGGGTCATGCTCGGCTTCGAGGCGGCGGTGGCGGGCGGCATCCCGCTCATCCGCGCGGTCAAGGACGGGCTGCCCGCGAACCGCATCCTGTCCACCTTCGGCATCGTCAACGGCACCTGCAACTACATCCTGTCCAAGATGACCGACGAGGGGCGGGACTTCGGCGAGGTCCTGAAGGAAGCGCAGGCCCACGGCTACGCGGAGTCCGATCCGACCCTCGACATCGAGGGCATGGACTCGGCCCACAAGCTGCAGATCCTGGCCACCCTCGCCTTCCGCACGTCGGTGGACCTCAAGGACATCTACACCGAGGGCATCACCGCGGTGACCCAGCAGGACGTGGTCAACGCCACCGAGCTCGGCTACCGCATCAAGCTGCTCGCCATCGCCAAGGCCTCCGAGGGCGGTCTGGAGGCCCGCGTCCACCCGACGATGATTCCCGCCGGCTCGCCCATGGCCGCCGTCTCCGGCGTCTTCAACGCCGTATTCATGACCGGCGACAACGTGGGCAACCTCATGTTCTACGGCCGCGGCGCCGGCCAGCTCCCGACCGCGTCCGCGATCTGGTCCGACGCGCTCGAGATCGCGCGACGGGTCGCCCACGGGATTCCCGCGCTCGACATCGATCTCCC
>CAMLFJ010000154.1 GCA_946479205.1 uncultured bacterium
CAGGCGAGATGCTGTACGCGATCCTGAAGCCGATCGCGGTGGTGCTGATGCGCCTCCTGTTCCGGCTGGAGGCGGTGGGTCGGGAGCTCGTGCCTGCCACCGGCCCGGTGCTGATCGTGTCCAACCACGTGAGCGTGCTCGACCCACCGCTGGTGGGCGGCTCGGTCCCGCGGCCGGTCTACTTCATGGCCAAGGAGGAGCTCTTTCGCATCCCGCTCTTCGGGCGGCTGATCCGATCGCTCAACGCGCGGCCGGTGCGGCGGGACGGCTCGGACATGCGGGCCCTCAAGGGGTCGCTCGCCCTGCTGCAGGAGGGCCGCGCGATCCTCGTGTTTCCGGAGGGCACGCGGGGGGTGGAAGGCGAGCCGCCGCGCGCCGGGCGTCCCGGGGTGGGCATGCTGGCGGTGCTGAGCGGCGCGCCGGTGGTGCCGGTCTACGTGTCGGGGAGCGGCGCGGCGCTGCCGAGAGGGCGGGCGTTGCCCCGGCCCGGCAAGGTGCGGGTGACCTTCGGGCCCCCGCTGAGCTTCAAACGGGAGGGCAAGAGAGCGAGTGACGAGGGACGCAAGGAAGCGTATCGTGAAGCGGCCCAGGAGATGATGCGGGCGATCGCGCAGCTCCGGGAGCAGCAAGGCAGGGCCTGAAGCAGCGAAGCACGGCTGGGATGCCGACCGCGGCACGACGGCGCGGCCGACAATATAGATGGATCCAAGGAGAGGTGGAGTCATGGACAGCGACAACAAGAAGTCGAAGGCCCTCGCAGGCGCAGTGAAGGAGGTAAGCGACGCCTCCGAGGAGAGCATGGAGTACTGGTTCAACCGCGGCGTCAGTGACGTCGAGGAGGGCGAGGTGGTCCGCGGCCGCGTGGTCGAGGTGCGCGACAGCGAGGTGCTCGTCGACATCGGCTACAAGAGCGAGGGCACGATCGCCATCGAGGAGTTCCGGCACGCGGGGGTGCTGCCCAAGGTCGGCGAGGAGATCGAGGTCTACCTCGAGTCCAAGGAGGACAACGAGGGGCTGATCGTCCTCTCCAAGGACAAGGCGGACAAGATCAAGGTCTGGGACCAGATCTCGAAGGCCCACGACGCCGGCACCCCGGTCGAAGGCCGGGTCGCCGAGGTGGTCAAGGGCGGGCTCGCGGTGGACGTCGGAGTGCGGGCGTTCCTGCCCGGCTCCCAGGTCGACCTGCGGCCGGTCAAGAACCTGGGCGCGATGGTCGGCCAGACCATCCGGGCCAAGGTCATCAAGCTGAACCGGCGCCGCGGCAACGTGGTCCTCTCGCGCCGGGCGATGCTCGAAGAGGAGCGCGAGGAGAAGAAGAAGCACACGCTCTCCGTGCTCTCCGAGGGCATGGTGCTGACCGGCACCGTGAAGAACCTGACCGACTACGGCGCCTTCATCGACCTGGGCGGCATCGACGGGCTCCTGCACGTCACCGACATGTCGTGGGGCCGGGTGGGGCATCCCTCCGAGATCTTCCAGATCGGCGACCAGGTCGAGGTGGTGGTGCTGCACTTCGACCGCGAGACCGGCCGGGTCTCGCTGGGCTACAAGCAGAAGTCCTCCGACCCGTGGGCCAACGTGGACGACCGCTACCCGGTGGCCGGCAAGGTCAACGGGCGCATCGTGAGCCTGACCAACTACGGCGCCTTCGTGGAGCTGGAGCCGGGCGTCGAGGGCCTCGTGCACGTCTCCGAGATGTCCTGGACGCGGCGGGTGCGGCATCCCTCGAAGCTCGTCAACGTGGGGGACACCGTCGAGGTCATGGTGCTCGAGGTCAACAAGGCCACCAAGCGGATCTCCCTCGGCATGAAGCAGGTGGAGACCGACCCGTGGGCCACCATCACCGAGCGCTACCAGCCCGGCATGCGCGTGCAGGGCAAGGTGCGCAACCTCACCGACTTCGGCGCCTTCGTGGAGCTGGAGCCCGGGGTGGACGGCCTCCTGCACATCTCGGACATGTCCTGGACCCGCAACATCGGGCACCCGTCCGAGCTGCTGAAGAAGGGCCAGCCGGTGGACACCCAGATCCTCAACGTGGACCGGGAGAACAAGCGCATCTCGCTCGGGCTCAAGCAGATCCAGCCCGATCCGTGGGACAGCGTGGCCTCGCGGTACCCGATGGGCTCGCGCGTCACCGGCAAGGTCGTGCGCCTCACCGACTTCGGCGCCTTCGTGGAGCTGGAGCCCGGGGTGGACGGCCTGCTCCACATCTCGCAGATGTCGAGCCGTCCCATCGCCACGCCCGCCGACATCCTCAACGTGGGCGACGAGCTGACCCTCATGGTGATCCGGGTGGATCCCAACGAGCGGCGGATCGGGCTCTCGCTGAAGGAGCTGGCCGCGGTCATCGAGGAGCCGGCGCAGACGGACGCCGGGCGAGGCCGGGGTCACAAGGGCCGCAAGCGTCGCGGCGGCGACGACTACGACGACGAGGAGTAGGCCCGGGTGGCCTCACGCGGCCGGGTCGCCCTCATCGCTCTCGGGGCGGGGGCGGGAGTCCTCGTACTGTTCGTCTTCACGGTCTGGCTGATCCTGGCGGTTTCTGACGACGGCCTGCCCGGCGGCGCCAAGGTGGCCGTCGTGGAGGTCGAGGGCGTCATCGGGGTCGGAGCCGAGCGAGGCGTCGACGCCGAGTCCATCATCCGCACGCTGGGCGAGTACCGCGACGACCCCGCGGTGCGCGCGGTGGTGCTGCGCATCGACAGCCCGGGCGGGGTGGTCGCGCCCACCCAGGAGATCTTCACCGCGGTCCGCCGGCTGCGCGAAGCCAAGAAGCCGGTGGTCGCCTCGCTGGGCTCGATCGCCGCCTCGGGCGGCTACTACGTCGCGGTGTCGGCCGACCGCATCTTCGCGAGCCCGGGCACGCTCACCGGCTCGATCGGCGTCGTCATGCAGCTCGCCAACGTGGAGGGGCTGCTCAAGAAGGTGGGCGTGGAGTACGTGGTGGTCAAGGCGGGCGCCTACAAGGACGTGGGCAACTTCGCGCGGGCCATGACCTCGGAGGAGCGGCGCATCCTCCAGTCCCTGCTCGACGACGTCTACGACCAGTTCATCACCGCGGTCGCGGAAGGGCGCGGGCTCGATCCGCAGGCGGTGCGCGCGTTCGCGGAGGGGCGGATCTACTCGGGACGGCAGGCTCAGGGCCTCAAGATGGTGGACGAGATGGGCGGGCTCGAAGACGCCATCGAGGCCGCCGCGAAGATGGCGGGACTGCCGCCGAAGCCGAAGGTGATCTATCCGCGACGGCGCTTCTCGCTGCGCGAGCTGCTGCGGAACGAATGGGGTCTGGGTCCGGTCTCACGCATGCTGCCCACGATGCAGACCCTCGGCCAGCCGCTGTACCTGATGCCCTAGCGGTCCGGCCCCACGGGTGCCCGCTAACTACCCAGGTTGCTTGACAAACTTTCGCATGCCGTGGTACGGTCTCGGCGTCGACAGCCTGTCAGCGCCGGCCCTCTAAAGGGAGTCGCCCATGACGAAAGCGGAATTGATCGAGGAAGTGGCCAAGGTGGCGAGCTTGACCAAGAAGGAAACCGAGCTCATCGTCAACACCGTCTTCGACAACATCACGGACGCGCTGGGCAAGGGGGACAAGGTCGAGCTGCGCGGCTTCGGCAGCTTCCGCATCCGCCACCGGAACTCCCGCAAGGGACGCAATCCGAAGACCGGCGACAGCGTCAGCGTGCCCGAGAAGCGCGTGCCGTTCTTCAAGGTCGGCAAGCGCCTCCGCGAGCTCGTCAACACGTAGACCGCGTGGAGCGGCTCTGGGCACCCTGGCGGATGTCCTATGTCGCGACCGCCGGGAGCCCCGAGGCCGCGTGCGTCTTCTGCTCGGCTCTGGCCGCCGGTGACGACCGGCGGGCGTTGATCCTTCACCGCGGCACGAGCGCCTTCCTCATCCTGAACGCCTTCCCGTACTCCTCCGCGCACCTGATGGCGGTCGTCACGCGTCACGTCGGCTCGATCGAGACGGCCACCCCCGACGAGCTCGGCGAGGCGATGGCCCTGATCCAGAAGGCCACGCGCGCGGTCGACGCGGCCTATCATCCCGACGGCTTCAACGTGGGCCTCAACCAGGGGCGCGTGGCCGGCGCGGGCGTGCTCGGGCACCTGCACATCCACCTCGTGCCGCGCTGGAACGGCGACCACAACTTCATGCCGGTCATCGGCGAGACGAAGGTGCTGCCCGAATCCCTCGAGACCACGTACGATCGGCTGGCCGCCGCGCTCGCCTCCACGTGAGGGAAAGCCCCGCCGAGCTGACCCCGATGATGCGGCAGTACGGGGAGCTGAAGCGCCGCTTCCCGGACTACCTGCTGCTGTTCCGCCTCGGCGACTTCTACGAGCTCTTCTTCCAGGACGCCCAGACCGCCTCGCGCCTGCTCCAGCTCACCCTGACGTCCCGGCAGAAGGGCGAGGGCGCGATCCCGATGGCGGGGATCCCGCATCACGCCGCCGACGGCTACATCGCGCGCCTGATCCGCGCGGGGCAGAAGGTCGCGGTGTGCGAGCAGCTCGAGGAGCCCGCCAAGGGCCGCAAGATCGTCCGCCGTGACGTGGTGCGGGTCATCACCCCGGGGACGATCACCGACACTCAGTTCCTCGACGGGGCCCGCAACAACTTCCTCCTCGCCGCGCACGCGACCGGCTCCGCGGTCGGGGTCGCCCTCGTCGACGTGTCCACCGGCGACTTCTGGGTGGGCGAGGAGCCGGGGACGGGGGACGCGCTCCTCGAGGTCGCGCTCCTGCGCCGCCCCGCCGAGCTGCTGCTCGCCCAGAGCGCCGACGCGGCGTGGATCGCGCGCTGGGTGCCCGCCGGCGTGCCGGTCACCCGCGTGGACGGCGGAGCGTTCGGGGCCCGGGCCGCGCGCGAGATGCTCGAGTCGCACTTCCGCGGGGCCGGCCTCGACGCGCTCGGGGTGGGCGCGCTCACCGCCGGGCTGCAGGCCGCGGGGGCCGCGCTCGCCTACCTGCGCGAGACCCAGGGCGAGTCGCTGGCGCATCTCACGCGGATCCAGCGCCTGGTGACCGGCGAGGCGATGCTGCTCGACCCGACCGCGGTGGCCACCCTCGAGCTCTTCGAGACCGCCCAGGAGCGCACGACCCGGGGCTCGCTCTTCGCCACGCTCGACGCCACTAGCACCCCGATGGGGGCCCGGCTGCTGCGCCAGTGGATGCTGCGCCCGCTCCTCGACCGGGAGGCCATCGGCCACCGCCAGGAGGCGGTGGCCGCGCTGGTGGACGACCCGGCCGCCCGAGACGCCCTGCGGAGGCGCCTGGAGGGCGTGGGGGACCTGGAGCGGCTCACCAGCCGCGCGGCCCTGGGCGTGGCCCACGCGCGCGACCTCATCGCCCTCCGGGGCTTCCTGGGCCGCCTGCCGGGGCTCGCCGAGGCCCTGGGCACCCTCGACGGGGCCCTTCTGGGCACCCTCGCCGAGGAGATCACTCCGCTGCCCGACCTTCAGAAACTCCTTGAAGAGGCGCTCGAGGACGAGCCGCCCCTCGCGCTGAAGGACGGCGGGCTGATCCGGGAGGGCTGGAGCGCGGAGCTGCGGGAGCTCAAGCAGGCGGCGCGGCAGGGCAAGGAGTGGATCGCCTCGCTCGAGCAGCGGGAGCGCGCGCGAACCGGGATCGCCTCCTTGAAGGTCCGCTTCAACCGCGTGTTCGGCTACGCGATCGAGGTGAGCAACGCGCACGGCGCCAAGGTGCCGGCCGACTACCTCCGCCGGCAGACCCTGGTGGGGGCGGAGCGCTACGTCACCACCGAGCTCAAGGAGTACGAGAGCCGGGTGCTCGGGGCCGAGGAGCGCATCGGGCGGCTCGAGTTCGAGCTGTTCGGCCAGGTGCGCGCGGAGGTCGCGGCCCAGGCCGGCCCGCTGCTGCGCACCGCCCGCGCGGTCGGCAGCCTCGACGCGCTCGCGTCGCTCGCGGAGGTGGCCCACCAGCGCGGCTACGTCCGGCCCGAGGTCGACGAGGGCTTCGCGCTCGAGATCGTCGACGGCCGCCACCCGGTGCTGGAGGCGGCGGGCACGCCGTTCACGCCCAACGACGTGAGCCTCGATCCGGCGAGCGGCCAGATCATGATCCTCACCGGCCCGAACATGAGCGGCAAGAGCGTGTTCATGCGCCAGGTCGCCCTGCTCGCCCTCATGGCCCAGATGGGGAGCTTCGTCCCCGCCCGCTCGGCCCGGCTCGGGCTGGTGGACCGCATCCTCACGCGGGTGGGGGCGCAGGACAACATGGCGCGCGGGCAGAGCACGTTTCTGGTGGAGATGGTGGAGACGGCCAGCATCCTGCACCACGCCACCGAGCGCAGCCTGATTCTCCTGGACGAGGTCGGGCGCGGCACCTCCACCTTCGACGGCCTCGCGATCGCGTGGGCGGTGACCGAGGAGCTGCACGAGCGCGGGCGCGGCGCCAAGGTGCTGTTCGCCACGCACTACCACGAGCTGACCGCGCTGGCCGAGCGCCTGCCGCGGGTGCACAATTTCCACGTGGCGGTCCGCGAGTGGAACGACGAGATCATCTTCCTGCACAAGGTGCGGCCGGGCGGCACCGACCGCTCGTACGGCATCCAGGTGGCGCGCCTGGCCGGGCTCCCCCCGGCCGTGATCGCCCGGGCCAAGGCCATCCTGGGCGAGCTCGAGCGCGAGCGCAGCGAGCTGCAGGCGGCGGTGGCCCCGGAGGCGCCCGCGACCGGGCCCGCCCAGCTCGGGCTCTTCCCGCCCGCCCACGATCCGCTCCTGCGGGAGCTGCGCGCGCTCGACCTGGGCGCGATGACGCCGCTGCAGGCCCTGAACCTGCTCGCGGACTGGCAGCAGCGGCTCAAGGCGCGCCCGTGAGCGGCTCGCGCATCCGGCGGCTGCCCGATCATCTCGTCAACAAGATCGCGGCGGGTGAGGTGGTGGAACGGCCCGCGTCGGTGGTGAAGGAGCTGGTGGAGAACGCGCTCGACGCGCTGTGCACGCAGGTGACGGTGGACCTGCGCGACGCGGGCCGCGCCCTGATCCGGGTGACCGACGACGGCGTCGGCATGTCGAGCGACGAGGTGGACCTGGCCCTGCTGCGGCACGCCACGTCCAAGCTCGCCACCGACGCCGACCTCGACGCCATCACCACGCTGGGCTTCCGGGGCGAGGCGCTGCCCGCCATCTGCGCGGTCACCCGCTTCTCGGTGCTCTCGTGCCCGCGCGGCGCGGACACCGGCACCCTGGTGCGCGGCGAGGGCGGCACCGTCAACGAGAAGCTGCTGGTCGCGGCGCCCGCGGGCAGCACGGTCGAGGCGCAGGATCTCTTCTTCAACACGCCCGCGCGGCTCAAGTTCATGAAGAGCGCCCAGAGCGAGGTCGCGGCGGCGCTGCGGCTGCTCGAGGCCATCGC
>CAMLFJ010000155.1 GCA_946479205.1 uncultured bacterium
CCATCACGCGGCCCGAGAACGTGGCCATGTGCAAGATCCTCGAGATCGAGGTCGAGGCGATCGACGCGGCCGCGCTCGATCAGTTCGACCGCGTCGCCATGGTGGACGTGCAGCCCTCGTTCCTGGAGGAGGAGCGGCACTTCGGCGAGGTGGACCTGGTCATCGACCACCATCCCGTCGAGCAGCCGATCCGGGCGCGCATCAAGGACGTGCGCCCGTCCTACGGGGCCACCTCCACGATCATGGTCGAGTACCTGCGCGCGGCGGACGTCAAGATCACCCAGCGGCTGGCCACCGCCCTGCTGTACGGCATCAAGTCCGACACCCTCGGCCTCGAGCGCGGCGGGACGAAGGCCGACCTCGAGGCCTTCACGTATCTCTACCTGCTCGCCAACCACAACGCGCTCCGACGCATCGAGCGGCCCGAGCTGTCCCCGGAGGCCCTGGACGTCCTCGCCCGGGGCCTGGCCAAGCGGCGCGTGGTGCAGGGCGTGTTCTTCTCGCACCTGGGCCGGGTCGCCACCGTGGATCTCATCCCCCAGTTCGCCGACTTCGGGCTGCAGGCCGAGGGCGTCCAGTGGTCCGTGGTCTCCGGCGTGGTGGACGACGAGGTGCACATCTCCGTCCGCAACGTGGGCTACGTGCGGAGCGCGGGCGACGTGACCCGCGCCGCGTTCGGCGAGCTCGGCATGGCGGGCGGGCACCGGACCATGGCCAAGGCGGTGTTCCCCCTGCGCCAGCTCGGCCGCGGGGCGGGCGACCCGGCCGCGAGCGGCGCCTGCCAGGAGCGCATCATCGAGCGCTTCGTCCGCGCGCTCGGAGGCAGCGCCAAGGCGCCGGAGGGCAGCCCGTCATGATCGTCATCTACCTGCTGATGGCCGTGCTGGGGAGCGCGGCCACGATCTTCGCGCTGCAGAATCGTTACCCGGTCGAGATCTCGTTCCTGACCTGGAGCGTGCAGGGCATGCCCCTGGCCCTGGTCATCCTGCTCTCGCTGCTGCTCGGGATCGTGTTCACCTCGCTGAGCGGGCTCGTCAAGATCCTGAAGCTCAAGTACCGGATCCGCCAGCTCGAGACGCAGGTCTCGCAGCTCATCGCCGCGCAGACGCCCCCGTCGTCCACGTCACCCTCACCGCCCCGCGCGCCCCAGGGCCCCTCGCTGCCCGCGTAGGACCGTCTCATGGCTGAGGCCGCCCGGCTCACCGACACCGTCCGCGATCTCCTGGAGTCGGGGCGGCGCGAGCGCCTGAGCCAGGTGCTCGAGGATGCCCACGCCGCCGACATCGCAGCCGCGCTGCGGGACCTCACCCTGCCCGACCAGGTGACACTCTTCCGGCTGCTCGGGCGCGAGTCGGCCGGCGCGGTGCTCGCCGAGCTGGACGACCAGCCCCTGCACGAACTGGCCCGCGCCCTCGACGAGGGGGAGATCTCGAGCATCCTCGACCGCATGAGGCCGGACGACGCGGCCCAGGTCATCGAGGACCTCCCCGCGGAGCAGATCGAGAAGGTCCTGGACCTGATGAAGGAGGAGAAGTCCGAAGAGGTCCAGGAGATCCTGGAGCACGGCGAGAAGACGGCGGGCCGGCTCATGTCGCCGGACTTCCTCGCGGTCCACGAGCACCTCACCGTGGCCCAGGCCATCGAGCAGGTGCGGAAGTCGCCGGTGGCCGAGACCGCCTCCACTCTCTACGTGGTGGACGACCACGAGCACCTGGTCGGCAGCCTGCCCTGGCGCCGCCTGGTCACCGCCGATCCGGCGGCACCGATCCGCTTCCTCCGCCAGGACGAGCCGGTCCGAGTGACCGCAGACATGGACCAGGAAGAGGTCGCCCGCCTCGTGGCCAAGTACGACCTGGTGGCCGTCCCGGTGGTGGGCGCCGACCATCGGCTGCTGGGGGTCATCACGGTCGACGACGTCATCGACGTCATCCGGGAGGAGGCCACGGAGGACATCCAGCGCCTCGGCGGCGCGGCCGGCGACGAGACCGTGCTTGACCCGGCCCGGACCGTGTTCCCCAAGCGCCTGGTCTGGCTCCTGATCAACCTGGGCACCGCCATCCTGGCCGCCTCGGTCATCGGCCTGTTCGAGGAGTCCATCCGGGAGCTCGCCCTTCTGGCCATCTTCATGCCCATCGTGGCCTCGATGGGCGGGATCGGCACCACCCAGACCGCCACCGTGGTGGTGCGTGGGCTGGCCCTGGGCGACATGACCACGGCGCATCTCTGGCGGGTGGTCGGCAAGGAGACCACCCTGGCCTTGACCATCGGGCTGGCCAATGGGCTGGTCATGGCCGGGATCGCCTACGTCTGGAAAGGACAGGCCCTCCTGGCCGGTATCATCGCCGTCGCCATGACCCTCAACATGGTGGTTGCGGCCGTCGTCGGGGTGCTCATCCCCCTGCTGCTGAAGAGCTTTCGGGTGGACCCGGCCATCGCCTCCAGCGTGATCATCACGACCTTCACCGACGTCTTCGGCTTCTTCTCCTTCCTCGGGCTGGCCACCCTCCTGATCCGCTTCCTGCACTAGCCGGCCGCATGCCCGGGTAACTTTTACCCCGCGGGCGTGTAAAAACGAAGCAAACCGCTACCCTTCGATGACCCCGCAAGAATTTCCGGCGTCGGACTAGCTGATTAATCACAACTTCTGGTACAGTCGGGCGCCCTCGGCAGTGACGCGCTCTGGCATGGCGGTTGCGATGGTCAGGTCTCGGAGAATGCCTGAGGTTTCGGGCACCTCCGTACCCGGCGCTCGGCGTGGACCCGCTCCCCAGCTTCTTGGTTTTCGCTACAGGCGCAACCCACCGAGCGTCTTGAAACGACCACAATCATGGGCTCCCCGTGGGGGTGCCCAAGGAGGATTGGGACCGTGAGGCTCGATACGACATCGCGCGCCATCCGGCGCGCGCAGCCCGCCGGCTCCCGCGCCCGGCTGGAAGTTCGCGGGAAGTTCTTCTTCGCTGGAGATGAAAAGGTTCCGCTCCGGGGCGTCACGTACGGCCCCTTTGCCCCGGACGCTGACGGCTATAGATATCCCGCCCCCCAGATCGTCGAGCGGGACTTCGCCCTGATGACCGAGCTGGGGGCCAACTGCCTCCGGCTCTTCACCCCCCCGCCCCGCTGGCTGCTCGACATGGCCGCAGCGCGGAAGCTCTGGGTCCTGGTCGGAATCCCGTGGGCGGAGCACATCTGCTTCCTCGACTCGGAGGAGATCTCGGACTCCGTCCGACGCACGGTCACGGACGTGGTGGAGGCCTGCCGAGATCACCCGGCGGTGGGAGCCTTCCTGGTCGGCAACGAGATCCCGTCGGACATCGTGCGCTGGTACGGTCCGCGGCGGATCACCGGCTTCCTCCGCGAGCTGGTCGACCTGATCAAGCGGATCGAGCCGACCGCGCTGGTCGGTTACGCCAACTACCCGTCCACCGAGTATCTCGAGACCGACTTCACCGATTTCCTCGCCTTCAACGTCTACCTGCACTCGGAGCCCGAGTTCCGGAAGTATCTCTCGCGGCTGCACACGCTGGCGGGCGACCGGCCTCTGGTGCTCACCGAGTTCGGGATCGACTCGATCCGCGAGGGAGAGGTCGTCCAGGCCCAGATCCTGTCGTGGCAGGTACACACCGCGCTCGAGATGGGGGCGGCGGGCACCGTGGTCTTCTCGTTCACCGACGAGTGGCACACCGGCGGCTCCGACATCGCCGACTGGGCATTCGGGCTCGTGGACCGCGAGCGGCGCAAGAAGCCGGCCTTCCGGGCGGTGCAGCGCTGGTACGCGACACCGGGGCTCCCCGCGCTGTCCGAGTACCCGAAGGTGTCGGTGGTCATCTGCGCCTACAACGCGGAGCCGACCATGGAGGCCTGTCTCGAATCGCTCCGCAACCTCCGCTATCCCGCCTTCGAGGTCGTGGTGGTGGACGACGGCTCCAAGGACCGCACCGGCGCCATCGCGGACAGCTTCGAGGGCATCCACGTCATCCACCAGGAGAACAAGGGGCTGAGCGCCGCGCGCAACGTCGGCATCGCGGCCTCGCTCGGCGAGATCGTCGCCTTCACCGACTCGGACTGCGTGGTGGATCCGGATTGGCTGCACTACCTGGTCGCGACGTTCCTCCAGACCGGGCTGCCCGCGGTGGGCGGGCCCAACCTGCCGCCGTCGGAAGACTCGATGGTGGCCGCGTGCGTGGCCGCCTCGCCGGGCGGGCCGCTCGAGGTGCTGCTCGACGACGTGGAGGCCGAGCACATCCCCGGCTGCAACATGGCCTTCCGGCGCGAGGTCCTGGACGAGATCGGCGGCTTCGATCCGATCTACCGCTCGGCGGGGGACGACGTGGACGTGTGCTGGCGGCTTCAAGATCGCGGCTACCGGATCGGATTCAGCCCGGCCGCCATGGTCTGGCACTTCCGGCGCAATACCATGAAGGCCTACATCGGCCAGCAGAAGGGCTACGGCAAGGCGGAGGCCCTGCTCTACTTCCGCCATCCGCAGCGGTTCAACGCGCTGGGCTACTCGCGCTGGCGCGGGCGGATCTACGGCGGCATCTCCGCCCTCTTCTCCCTGCGCCGGCCCATCATCTATGGGGGCATCTTCGGCCGCGGTCTCTTCCAGACCCTCTACCAGCCACCCTCCACCGTGCTCTCCCACCTGCCCTTCACGCTCGAGTGGAACCTGGTCGGGGCGCTGCTCCTGGCCTACGGGGCCATGCGCGGCGGCTGGGGGTGGCTCGGCGCGGCACCGGTCGCGCTCTCGTGGGCCTGCTGCCTCTGGGCCGCGATGCGCGCGCGGGTGGATCCGATGGCGGACGGGCTGCGGGGCCGGCTGCTCATCGCGGTCCTGACCTACTTCGGGCCGCTCCTCCGCTCGTTCGAGCGCTACCGCTGGTGGGTGCGCGGGCTCACCGCGGCGGAGCCCTCGGACTCCGAGCGGCCCATGCAGGGGCTGCCCTGGTCGTGGCGGGAGCGCGCGTTTTCGGCCTCGTTCTGGACCGAGGACGGCCTCGAGAAGGAGACCATCCTGCACGGCCTCGTGGACGTGCTGGCGCAGCGGAAATACTTCGTGCTGGTGGACCAGGGCTGGAGCGACTGGGACCTCGAGGCGCACGGCGGGGTCTGGTCGCGCGGCCGGATCAAGGTGTGCACCGAGAACCACGGCGGCGAGCGCCGAGTGCTGAGAGTGAAGTGCGCGCTCCGGATCTCGCGTCTGGCCCGCGGGGTCCTCGCGTCCGCGGCGGTGATGGCGGGCGTCGGCCTGACGCTCGGCCTGCCCATGGTCGTCGCGGTGGGGGTGGCCGCCGGCCTGGGGACCGGCGCGGGGCTGCTCCGCGAGGCGGTCGGGCTCGGGCGCACGCTCTACGACGCGCTTCACGACGTGGCACGGCGCGCGCGGTTGCACTACGCGCCCCCGCTCGACGTGCGTGGCGCCTTGGTGAAGTGAGCGGCTTCACCCGGCGCGTCTCCGGCTACATCTGGCCCCACCGCTCCCGCATACTCTGGGCGCTGGCCCAGGTGTGTCTGATCAGCGCGCTCGAGCTGCTCAAGCCCTGGCCCCTCAAGCTGATCATCGACTCGGTGCTGGGCGGCGCGCCCCTGCCCTGGGGCCTCGCCTCCGACGATCTCGGCACCGGCGCGCTCCTGCTGGGGGCCTGCGCGGCCCTCGTGATCATCTACGCGGCCCTCGGCGCCGCCAACGTGTGCGCCAACGTCACCACCATCCGCATCGGGCAGCGCATGGTGCGGGACCTGCGCAGCGATCTCTACGCCCACCTGCACCGGCTCTCGATGGCCTTCCACAGCCGGGCCCAGGCGGGCGATCTCCTCTACCGGGTGACCGCGGACACCTTCGCGCTGCAGGCGCTCACCATGAACTGCCTCTTCCCGGCGGTCAGCGCGCTCATCCTGCTGGTCGGCATGTCGGTCGTCATGGTGCAGCTCGACGCGGAGCTGACCCTGCTCGCGCTCGGCGTCTGCCCCATCCTGCTGCTCGCCATCGGCCGGCTGAACCGCCAGATCAGCGCGGCGGCGGGGGAGATGCGGGAACGGGAGAGCGAGGTCTTCGGCGTGGTGCAGCGGGCGATGGGCGCGATGCGGGTCATCCAGGCGTTCACCCGCGAGGACGACGAGCACCGCCGCTTCATGACCGCGAGCGAGCGGAGCCTCGCGGCCGGCCTCCGGCTCTACACGCTGCAGACGTTCTACTCGGGCGTGGTCAACCTGGTCATCGCCCTCGGCACCGCCGCGGTGGTGTGGGTGGGGGCCCGTCACGTGCTCGACAGCACCCTCACGGTGGGCAGCCTGGTCGTGTTCATCAGCTACCTGGCCGCGCTGTACGGGCCCATCAACAACATGTTCCAGGTCTACGGGCTGGCCCAGAGCGCTCGGGTCGGCGTGCGCCGGGTGCTCGACGTGCTCGACGTGGAGCGCGACCTGCCGGACGGCGACCGGAGCTTCCCGTCCGGCGGCGCGCGCGGCGAGGTGGTCTGGGAGGACGTGGATTTCCAGTATGCGACCGGGGGGCCGCTCATCCACAACGTGAGCCTGCGGGTCGCGCCCGGCCAGCGCGTCGCGGTGGTCGGGCCGACCGGCGCGGGCAAGTCCACCCTGCTGAGCCTCCTGCCCCGCTTCTATGATCCGACCCGCGGCCGCGTGCTGGTGGACGGCCACGACGTCAGGGAGTACCGGCTCGCGTCGCTGCGGCGGCAGATCGCCATGGTCCTCCAGCCGCCCCTGCTCTTCCCGGTGAGCCTGCGCGAGAACATCGCGTTCGGCCGGCCCGACGGCAAGATGGACGAGATCATCGCGGCGGCCAAGGCGGCCCGCATCCACGAGATGATCGAGCAGCTGCCGCGGGGGTACGATACGAGCGTGGCCGAGCAGGGCGTGTCGCTTTCGGAAGGCGAGAAGCAGCGGCTGACGATCGCCCGGGCCATCCTGCGCGACTCGCCCATCCTGATCCTGGACGAGCCGACCTCGGCGCTCGACCCCGAGACGGAGGCCCTCGTGATGGTGGCGCTGGAGCGCCTGCAGGCCGGCCGCACCACCTTCATCATCGCGCATCGCCTCTCGACCGTGCGCACCGCCGACCTGATCGTGGTGATCAAGGAGGGCCGGATGGTCGAGCAGGGGACGCTCTCCGAGCTGCTGGAGCGCAAGGGCGCGTTCGCCGCGATGTACGGGGGGCCGGAGCCCGGCCGCCAGGAGGACCCGCTTGCCGTCCCGTAAGCGCCTCGTGGTCCTGCACCTGGCCGGCCGCTATCCCCTGGGTGGCATCGGCTGGCAGGCGGTGCACTACGTGCTTGGCCTCGCCCGGCTCGGTCACGACGTCCACTACGTCGAGGACTCGGGCGCTCATCCGTACGACCCGCGGGTCA
>CAMLFJ010000156.1 GCA_946479205.1 uncultured bacterium
CTGACCGAGTCGGATTCATCGGGCTGGGCACGATGGGGATGCCGATGGCGACCAACCTGGCCAAGGGCGGCGTGCCGCTGGTGCTGCACGATGCGAGCCCGGCCGCCATGGCCGCTGCCGCGAAGCTCCCGGGCGCCGTCGCGGCCGGTTCCGTCGCCGAGGTGGCGGCGCAGACCGCGGTGCTCTTCACCTGCCTACCCAACGACGCGATCGTGCGCGACGTCTACCTGGGGCCGGGCGGCATCGGCGGGGCCGCGCGTGCGGGGTTGATCACGTGCGACTGCTCCACGGTGAGCCCCGAGGTGACGGTCGCGGTGCACGCCGGGCTCAGGGGGCGCGGCGTCGATCACATGGACACGCCCATGCTGGGCTCGCAGCCGCAGGCGGTGGAGGGGCAGATCTTCTTCATCGTGGGCGGCGAGAAGGCGCGGCTGCCGACCATCGCGCCTTATCTCGAGATCATGGGCAAGATGCACATGTACGTGGGCGGTCCGAGCATGGCCAATCGCGTGAAGCTGATCCACAACGGGCTCGCCGCGGTCACCTCGGTGGCGGTGGCGGAAGCGCTCGCGGTGTGCGTCCAGGCCGGGGTCGATCCGAACACTTTCTACGACGTGGTGCGCAGCGGCGGGGGCATGGCCTACGGCACCTACTTCGACCGGCGCGCCAAGCGCATCTTCGACGGCGAGTTCTCGCCGACCTTCATGCTCGAGCTGATGCGGAAGGACGCGATGCTCGCGCTGGCTCTCGCCAGATCCGTGCAGGTGCCCGCGCCGATGCTGGAGGAGACCAAGCGCACCTACGACGAGGCGGTGGACAGCGGCTGGGGCCGCGAAGACTTCTCGGCGGTCACCCACGTCGTGGAGAAGCGGATCGGGCGCCGGCTCTCGAGCCGGTAGCGCGGCGGCCCGCCGGGTAGTAGGATGAGCGCCCGGCTCCCGCGGTCGGGCGCCGGATCCACTCATCGCCGCCGACCAGGAGGTCTCCGATGCCGCTCGTCGAGCCGGGACGCAAGGCGCCCGCGTTCTCGCTGCCGGATCAGGAAGGCCGGACGCATTCGCTGAAGGACTACGCGGGCCGTCCGGTGATCGTGTACTTCTACCCGAAGGACGACACCCCCGGCTGCACCAAGGAGGCCTGCGCCTTCCGCGACGCCCTGCCCGCGTTCAAGAAGGGCAAGGCGGCCGTCCTCGGGGTGAGCGTGCTGGACACCGCGAGCAAGGCCAAGTTCGCCCGCAAGCACGAGCTCACCTTTCCGCTGCTGGCCGACCCCGAGCACGCGACGGCCGACCGCTACGGGGCGTGGCAGAAGAAGAGCCTCTACGGCCGCACCTACATGGGAGTGGCCCGGATGACCTACCTCATCGGGCCCGACGGCAAGGTGGTCCGCCGATGGGACAACGTGAAGGTGGACGGCCACGCCGCCGACGTGCTCCGCGCGGTCGGCGAGCTCTGAGCGGACGGTGACCGCCGTCATCGTCGGAGCCTACGCGGATGCGGCGACCGCGATCGCCGCGCTCGCGCCCGCGGGCGGCAAGCGCCGCGCCGCGGTCCTGCCCCGCGCGGCGGTGGACGACGAGGCGCGCGTGCGGCTCCGGCAGGCGCAGGTCGAATGCCTCAGCACGCTCGACGGCGGCGACCTGACCGCGGCCCGCGGGCTGGCCACCGCGCTCGCGGAGGCCGAGGGCTGGGAGCGGGCCGACCGCGCGTCGTCGCCCGCCGGCCCGAGCGAGCCGGGCGACGTGATCGGGTGGTACGAGGTGCGCATCGGCAGCGGGGCCCTCACCACCGACCGGCCGATCACCCGACTGCACGGCTCGCGGCGCTACATCGCCTCGTTCAACCTGCTGGGGCAGGCGCGGCTCAACCAGGCGTGCGGCGACCTGATCTACCGCGGGCTCACGGACGCGGGCGTGGCCCTCGGTGAGGTCTTCGACGTGGTGGTCTGCTCGGAGTCGAAGGCGGTCGGCATGGCGCAGGTGGTGGTGGAGTGCTTCGGCCAGGACCGCTACGTCGTGCTGAGGAAGGGCGTCAAGAACTACATGCCGCGCCACCCGCGCGAGCCGCTGGTGGAGGAAGCCAGCAGCATCACCACCGCGGGCGCGCAGGCGCTGGTGCTGGATCCGCTGGACTGGCCGTTGCTGGAGGGGAGCCGGGTGCTGCTGGTGGACGACGTGGTCGCCACCGGCGGCACCGTCCGCGCGGCCTGCCGGCTGCTGGAGCGCGCGGGCGCCCGCGTCACCGCCGCCGCGACGGTGCTGCTGAAAGGCCCCGAGCCCGACCTGCCGCGCCTGCTCGTCCTGGCGCGGCCGCTGCTGTGATCGCCGTTCAACCCCGACAAGGAGCGAGACGATGGGCACCATGACGACTCTCACCGCAGAAGACGGACACCGGCTGTCGGCCTACCGCGCGGCCCCGAGCGGCACCCCCAAGGGCGGCCTCGTGGTCGTGCAGGAGATCTTCGGGGTCAACCACCACATCCAGAGCATCTGCGACCGCTTCGCGGCGGACGGCTACCTGGCCCTGGCCCCCGCCATCTTCGATCGCGTGGAGCCCGGCATCAACCTCGGCTACACCGCCGACGACATCGAGCAGGGCCGCTCCATTCGCGGCAAGGTGGACATGGCCGACATGGTTCGCGACGTGAGGGCCGCGGTGGAAGCGCTCAAGGCCGAAGGCCAGAGCGTGGGCGTGGTGGGCTACTGCCTGGGCGGCACCCTCGCGTGGCTGGCGTGCACGCGCGTCGACGGCGTCAAGGCGGCGGTGGGCTACTACGGCGGCGGCATCGCGGAGACCGCGAGCGAGACGCCGCGCTGCCCGGTGCTGCTGCACTTCGGCGAGACCGACCAGGGGATTCCGCCCGAGCACTGGGCCCGCATCCGCGCCGCCCATCCCGAGGTGCCCCTGCACACGTACCCGGCGGGCCACGGGTTCAGCTGCGACGAGCGCGGCAGTTTCCACGAGCCCAGCGCCAAGCTTGCTCGTCAGCGCACGCTGGGGTTCTTCCAGGCGCTGCTCTAGACGGGAGCGGCCGGGCGGGGGTGGCCGGAGCCGCCCCCGCCTGGCCGCCTAGGCGCCGGGTCCGATCGAGCGGAGGGCGCTGCTGAAGGCCACCTCCACCTGCTCGCGCATCCAGGACCATTCCCAGAGCACGTCGCCCTTGCAGACCGCGCAGTACGACGGCTCCTCTGGACGAACCGTCGACAGCAACGGCAGGCCGCAGTCCGGGCAGCGCTCCCCGGGGAAGCCCAGAGCGGCTTGCCGGGCCTTCGGCAGGACGGTGTCCAGCCGGGCGCGCCGCTCCACCGCCGTCGTGTCACCGCGCTCCGTGTAGAGCCAGTCCGGCACCTTGAGCTCGGACGGATCCCACAGCACCGCGCCGTCCTCGCCACCCAGGGGCTCCGCGGTGCGCGGGTCGAGGTAGTCCTGGATGCGCAGGGTGATGTACTGCAGCAGCGGCTTGGCGGCGTAGACCGCCTGGGCGTCCCGGTCGTTGTGGCCCTGGATCGCTCGATCCAGACGCTGGGCGAACTGCTCGATGAACGTGAACCGTGCCTTTTCCTTCTTCTCCTGGATGGCCGCGGACACCGAGCGGACCCCGTCGCGGACGGACCGAATCAGCTCCGCGTCGCCGGATCTCAACAGATGTTTGGCGTCCTTGACGAGGTCCTCGCCGACGCTCATCAGGGTGGACGCCTGGGCCGCGGTCAAATAGGGGGACGTCCCCGTATTTCCTCGGGGCCTCAGCTTGCACATCTCGGCCGCGACGAGGGCCCGCTGCGAGGTCGTGAGGTGCCGCCGGTGGAAGTTCCGCCCCAGGACCATCTGGGCGGCCGCCCGTGGGTTGCCCTCGAACCGGACCACCCGCGGCTCGCGGCCGAGCTCCTGGCAGGCGCGGTAGCGGTGCAGCCCGTCGAGGATCTTGCCCTCGTAGAGGATGATCGCCTCTTGCTGGCCCTGCTCGCGAATGTCCTCCTTGAAGGCCGCGAACTCGGGCTCGCTCATGGGCGGGAAGACCAGGGCAAGCTCGTGGGCGTTGTAGCTGATCATGGCACGTGACCTCCAGGCCTCCAGCATAGAAGCCCGGAATTTATCGGGAAATCCCCCCGGGAGGGGCGGGCGCCCCGCTTGACCCCGCCCCGGATGCGGCTATCCTGCGACGGCAGGACCGCCTGATTCCAGCTTCGTACCCCGGGAGGGAGCCATCGACGAGGCAGTCGACGTCATCGCATCGAAGTACACGTGCGCCGTCCGCCCCGAGTGGATCGACAACAACGGGCACATGAACATGGGGTACTACGTGGTGGTCTTCGATCTGGCCACCGACGAGTGGATGCGCGTCATCGGTCTCGACGCCGCGCATCGCCAGGCGTGCGAGGTGACCACGTTCTGCCTCGAGGCCCACGTGACCTACCATCGCGAAGTGCGGGAAGGCGACCCCCTGCGGTTCACCACGCGGCTCCTGGCCCACGACGCCAAGCGCATGCACTACATCCACGAGATGTTTCACGGGGAGGCCGGATATCTCGCCGCCACCAACGAGCTGATGTCGCTGCACGTGAGCCAGGCCACACGACGGGGCGCGCCCATGGCGCCCGAGATCCTCGAGCGCCTGGACCGGATCCAGCGCGCGCACGACCGGCTCGCGCGGCCAGCGCAGGTGGGTCGCGTGATGGGCCTGGGCGCGCGCCCGACGACGCGGTAGCGGGGCCGCCGCCGTAGTATGATCCCGGCCATCTCGCGATCTTCCCTAACCATCACCCCAGGGGAGGGACCCATGACACGACGCGGATTGCTCCGGACCTCGCTCCTGCTGCTCCTCCTGATCGGGCTCGCGCGGCCGCCCGCCGCGCCGGCCCAGTGGGCGGTCTCCTCGAACGACGGCAAGGTCGTGCTCGACAACGGGGTGGTCAAGGTGGTGCCCAACCCCGCGCCCGACACCGTGACCATCATCGATCTCGGCGTGACGCCGCCGAAGGTCGTCGCGGAGATTCCAGTGCCCGGCAGCGTGGTGGGCCCGCCGATGAGCGTGGCGATCACCCCCGATCAGGGGCTGGCGCTCGTGACCTCGTCGACGAAGAAGGACCCGGCGGACGTCACCAAGACCGTCCCCGACAATCGCCTCAGCGTGGTGGACCTGCGCGCGACGCCGCCGGCGGTGATCGCGACGCTCCAGGCGGGGATGGGCGCGGCGGGCGTCTCGATCAATCGCCAGGGCACGCTCGCGCTGGTGGCCAATCGCGCCGAGGGCACCGTGTCCGTGTTCACGATCCAGGGCAAGACCGTCGCGCCCTCGAGCGTGGTGCGCCTGGGAGACGACAAGTCGGGGCCGAGCCAGCCCGCCTTCACCCGCGACGGCCGGGCCGCGCTCGTCACGCGCGACGGGGACAGCTACATCTCGATTCTCACCGTGGACGGCACCAAGGTGGAGCACAGCAAGCGCGACCTGAGCGCGGGGATGCGCCCGTACGGGCTCGACGTCAGCGCCGACGGGTCGATCGCGGTGGTGGCGAACATCGGGCGGGGCAACGGCGACAACGACACGGTGAGCGTGATCGACCTGCAGGCGCAGCCGTTCCGGGTGGTGGAGACGGTGGTGGTCGGCCAGACGCCCGAGGGCATCGCGCTATCGCCCGACGGGAAGCTATGCGCGGTGGTGGTGATGAACGGCAGCAACAAGCCGCGGGAATCGCCCTTCTACAACCCCAACGGCAAGCTGCTGCTCTACCGGGTAGACGGCACGAAGCTCGTGCCCGCGGCCGCCGCGTGGATCGGGCGCTGGTCGCAGGGGATCGCGTTCTCCGCGGACAGCCGGACGATCCTGGTCCAGAACATGGGTGACGCGAACATCCAGGTGTTCCGGTGGGACGGATCGAACCTTCAAGATACCGGGCAGCGCATCAAGACCGCCGGCGGACCCGCCGGCATCCGCACCCCCGCCCGCCCGTAAGGGAGTCCGAGGCTCGGAGGGGGGCTGACCCCCTCCGAGCTTCCTAGCGTCCGTTGGAGGCGGGGGCGCCGTTCATCAACAAGGGGCTCGGCGGGTGCTGCCCGCCCCACGGCGCGGTGGTCACCAGCAGGGCGGGCACGCGGTCGCTCGGCATCGGCTTCGCGAAGTAGTAGCCCTGGCCGTGGTCGCAGCCGAGCGCGCGGAGGTGCTCGAGCTGGTCCGCGCTCTCGATCCCCTCGGCGGTCACCGAGAGGCCGAGGCTCTTGGCCACCGTGATGACCGCGCGCACGATCGCGCTGTCCTCCACGTTCTGGCCGATGCCCTTCACGAACGATCGGTCGACCTTGAGCGTGTCCACCGGGAAACGCTTGAGGTAGCCGAGCGACGAGTAGCCGGTCCCGAAGTCGTCGATGGCGAGCTGCACCCCGAGCGCCTTCAGCGCTTCCAGCTTGGCCAGGGTGGTCGGCGCGTCGTGCATGACCACCGTCTCGGTGATCTCGAGCCGCAGCGCGCCCGGCTCGAGACGCGTCTCCCGCAGGACCGCCGCGATCTCCTCCACGAGGCCGGGCTGCTGCAGCTGCCGCGCGGAGAGGTTCACGCTGATCGCGAGGGCCATCCCCGGCGTGGCGAGCTGCCACTGGCGCGTCTGGCGGCAGGCTTCGTGGAGCACCCAGCGCCCGAGGGGCACGATGAGCCCGGTCTCCTCGGAGAGGCCCACGAAGTCGCCGGGGAAGAGCAGGCCCCGCTGCGGATGTTTCCAGCGGACCAGCGCCTCCATCTCCACGATGCGCCCGGTCGGGAGCTCGAGGATCGGCTGGTAGTGCAGGACGAACTCCCCCCGCGCGACCGCGTTGCGCAGGTCGAGCTCGAGGTCCATGCGCTCCTGCGCGGGCGCGTTCATGCTCTTGTCGAAGATCTCGTAGCGCGCCTTGCCCTTGCCCTTGGCGTGGTACATGGCGAGGTCGGCGTCGCGCAGGATGTCCTCGGGGGTCATCCGCCGGGCCGTGCTCATCGCGATCCCGATGCTCACCGTGATGACGACCTCGCGGCCCTCGACGGTGAACGGCTGCTGCAGCTCGCCGGTGAGCCGGTCCGCGACCGACGCGGGCGCTTTGTCGTCCTTGACGTCCTCGATCAGGATCGCGAACTCGTCGCCGCCCAGCCGGGCGATGGTGTCCTCGGGACGCAGGCAGGCGGCCAGGCGCTGGCTGACCCCGATGAGGAGCTGATCGCCCACGCCGTGCCCCAGGCTGTCGTTGACCACCTTGAACCGGTCGAGGTCCAGGAAGAGCACCGCGAGCTGCTCGCCGCGCCGCTCGGTGCGGGTGAGGGCGTGCGCGAGGCGGTCCATGAACAGCGAGCGATTCGGCAGGCTGGTGAGCGAGTCGCGGAA